>JAAESD010000419.1 GCA_024229695.1 bacterium | reverse complement strand
ACTTGACAGAGTTTGTTGTTGACGGCATGACATTACCAGAACTCAAGCAGTTTGTGTATGATGACATTTACTCTATTATGCTAGAGGATGACGAAGTATTCCATGCTCAACTAGAGTCATTGGATATGAAACCAGAGGATTTTACCAATGAAAAAAAGTGAACCTGTTGTCACATCCAAAGAAACAAGACCGGAGATAGGTTTATGGTCATCATTTTCTGCACGTTGTCTTTTTAAAGACTTAGCAAAAGAGTGGACGAAAAATAGTAAAAAAACTAAAGAAACCGATTGACAATGACGATATGTATGTTATAATAGGGCATATCAACCACAGGAGATACCATGAATATTGCGTACAAAATTATGACAGGAAAAGATGTTAGCAAAGACGAGTTAAAGTATTTGCTGTTTCTAACTCTTAGCGAGTATCAACATCACACCAGCAACGAAACCGTTGGGATTACCGACGAGCTAGAGTGTTTTAACATGGACGACATGCTGGATACTCTTTCACACCAATTACAAGGAATGGGCGATGAATAAAAATATATCATACGATTTTAGTCTTGACAGTATTGTTGCAGTTGACGCTCCGATTGGTACTGATCCAGACACTCTGATAGAGCAAGCAAAACAGAAACTCATCCAGCGAATACTTGAGGATGACTGTACTATGGTATTTGAAAACATTTTTGACGGAGAAACAGGAGCATACGACGAGGATTGGGAAAATTATTCCAGAAATTTCCGACCTCTATGGCAGCGAGAAATGCAGGCAAAGAGAACAAGCACAGGAGAATGACGATGGACGGATTGCAGCGTGATTTATTTGATGACACAATTTATTACTACGACTGGCATCAAGACTACTGGAAACTTGGCGACTATCTTTGCGATACTCTTGCAGAGGGCGATACTTTCAAGGCAGAAGGAGAGACTTGGTTTATTCTTGGGCGATCTAACATAAGTCAGTCTTTTACAATCAGAAGGCAGGCCGATCAGTCGCTCATTGCGTACAAAATTATGGCAGGAAACAAAGAAATGAGTGATATTGAAGAAATTTACCAAGGGGATCATGTTCACGTTGACCTAGTTGACGAAACAGTAGAAGTTCAAATAGGAACTAATATTTATAGCCTGTCGGAAGCAAAA
Source organism: bacterium (assembly GCA_024229695.1). Taxonomy (GTDB): domain Bacteria; phylum Krumholzibacteriota; class Krumholzibacteriia; order LZORAL124-64-63; family LZORAL124-64-63; genus JABIBH01. Next base: position 2,338 of record JAAESD010000419.1, on the reverse strand, counting down.
GAAATAGCTGCCGAATTGTTGTCGTCGATGTTCACATTGAAATATTTGGGTACAGAGGCTCAACGTGAGCAATACAGCAATAAAGATCAGAAAAGCTGAACTAACCACTTGACATTGCCGATATGTATGGTATAATAGAGCCATACGACCAACCAACCACTTTAAGGAATTATTATGAAACTTGCAACTGCACCACAAGACGTTACCCTTTCTAGCGATTTCGAGCAGCGTGATGTTGCTATTGGTGACGTAGCGTTCATCTTGGATATGTTCGCAGATAAAGTTTACAGTAACAAGGAACGTGCTGTTATCCGCGAGTTAGCGTGTAACGCTCACGATTCGCATGTTATGGCAGGCACAGAGGACGTACAATTTGACGTACACTTGCCTACGATGCTTGAGCCTTGGTTCAGCCTGCGTGATTACGGTACTGGTCTTGAGGACGCTGATATTGCCGATGTGTACGGTGCTATCGGAGTCAGCACCAAGCGTGATAGCAACGAGGTCATTGGATGCTTTGGTATCGGTAGCCTGTCGCCCTACAGCATGTGTGATAGTTTTACCGTCAAAAGTTATCTCAACGGTATCGTTCGCACCTACCAATGTATGCGTGACGAGAAACGTCAACCAAAGGTTATTCCTCTAGGCGAAGCACCTACGGTCCAACCTAATGGTCTTGAGGTTAAACTAACCGTAAACGATAAGGTCAGCGAGTTTACCGAGGAAGCGAAGCAGGTTTTCTTGTTCTGGGAAGGCACTATGCCCAACATTAACTCAGACGAGGTGACTCGTTCTTGTGAGGCGATGCGGGATCAGTATGTTTTCAAGAGTGACGATTTTGGTTTGACTCCATCTTGGGGTAGTATGTACGCTCTTATGGGCAATATTGCATACAGGATTCCAGTCAGCATGGACGAGTTCAATGTCGATGGTTACTTAAAATTTAACCTTGGAGAGTTAGAGTTCGATACTGCTCGCGAGAACCTTGCAGTTACCGACAAGAACAAAGCAGCAATCAAAGCTAAGTTTGCGTTAGTAAAAAATAGTCTTGTCGAGGTTGCAGAAAAGCAGATCAGCGAGGCAGACAGTGTTTGGAGGAAAGCTGTAATTGCAGAGTCTCTTAGCAAGGGTCAGCTTGGCAGGTATATTGGTAGGGATACCTTGAAGGAATATGTCCTACCCGACCCAAAAGAATCGGTGACATACTGGCAGGCTAAATATCGTGGCAGCGAGAAATATAACACTAAGCAGATTACCGCTAGTGTTGATGTTAAGTATTACCTTGACAAGCCTCGTATGCAGACTCGTATCAGGTCATACCTAAAAGATATGCCTAGTGGTTACACTATGTTTATCTTCAAGGACTTGGCACAAGCAAAAGAGTGCGGTATTCCTGTCGGGAGACTAGAGGACTTGGACGATCTGCCAAAGGTAGACCGAGTGACCAGAGTTGGAAGCACATACAGCAGGTGTAAGACGCTTCTTTTTAAGAAGTCTTATCACGGTTGGTATGATTCCGAGTGTTGGAGCGAGCATGATCTTGAACTTGACGGTTCCGAGATTGTGTACGTCGAAGTTAATCGTAGCAAACCCCTTGGATGCTGCGAATTTACTAACAGCAATCGACAAATCAGGTCTACTTTGTCTACTGCCGATGAGGATCTTGGCGAGATCAGTTTGATTGGACTCAAAACTGCGTTCCTCAAGACCGCAGCATTTCGTAAGGGTAACTTTATCCATCTGGATGATTACCTCAAGCGAGAGTATGCGAAGAAAGCACCTAAAACCTTCTTCAAGTACAAGGACAAAGATTTGACTCAGGTTAGAACCATCAACTCCTACATCAAGTGCGATGCTGTTGTTGAGATTGTCGATCTTGCAGAGTCATGCAAGAACGATCAGATTGCTGGGATTTGCGAAAGACTTGGAATTGTTGTAGACATGGAAGAAGATACCTTGTTGCAGGAACTAATGGATGAGTTCAACGACAAGTTCAAGATGCTATCTGTTCTTAGCGACTGGGACATCAGGCAAAATAAGACGATTGTTGCAGAATATATTTCTGGAATTGTTAAAGAATAGCCGTTGACTTTGACGATATTTATGCTATAATGAAAGGGCGAGCAGCAATCAGGGTGCTGCCAAAACCGTAACCCGATAAAGTCGGATAAGCCCCTTTTACCAACCACAGGATATTAAAACATGAGTTTACCCAAAGTAGTACCACTAAGAAAAGACAACCACACTATTCCAAACGATACATTGCTGGACTTTGTGGAAAACAAACTACTATTAAAAGATGTTAAAAACATATCACTTGTCCGTGATGCTTACCTTT
>JAAESD010000418.1 GCA_024229695.1 bacterium | reverse complement strand
GTTGGCGGCATACCCATCTCCAGAGCTTCCAGGAAATCTTCATCAAGAACTTGCGCTTCATCATCGCCTTCAGCACGCAATTTTGCTTGTGCTTCAAACCGTCGGCGCTGTTCCGCTGGGTCGTTGAGCTCGGAAAAAGAGTTGCAAACTTCAAAGCCTGCTATAAATGCCTCAAAACGTTCAACCAGTGTTTCATCTTCCCTGTTTACTTTTGCAAGGGGCGACAGTTCTTTGGGATGATCAGTAACAAAAGTAGGCTGAATAAGACCTGGCTCTACAAACTCGCCAAAGACTTCATCCAGAATTTTATCACGACCCATTCCCTTGATAATTGTGACGCCAAGTTTTTTGGCCTCGGCTATTACACTGGCATCATCAAGCACACCAAAATCGATTCCGGTTTTCTCCTTGATACCATCAAGAAAGCGCAACCGCTTGAAACCATTGCTGAAATCCAGAACATGCTCACCATACTGAATCTTTTTATCTTCGCCATATTTGTCAACGAGTCTGAGAACCATTTCTTCAAACAAGTCCATCATGTCGAAATAGTCCCAATATGCAGCATAGCATTCCATCATTGTAAACTCAGGATTATGAGTACGATCCATGCCTTCATTTCTGAAATCCTTGCAGAACTCAAAAACTTTTTCAAGTCCACCAACAACCAGTCTCTTCAAATACAACTCATCGGCAACACGCAAGTACAGAGGCATATCAAGTGCATTGTGGTGAGTTACAAAAGGTCTGGCTGTAGCACCGCCATATATTGGCTGCAAGACAGGAGTCTCAACTTCCAGAAATTCCTGTTCAATAAGGAAGCTTCTGACATTCTCCAATATTTCGCTTCTGCGTCTGAATCGATCTCTTGCATCGAGATTCATAATCAGATCGAGATAACGTTTACGACTTTTAAGTTCCAGACTCATGTCATGGAATTTTTCAGGCAGAGGACGTATGGCCTTTGAGAGAAGCTCAAATGACTGCACATGAACAGTAAGCTCGCCAGTCTTGGTCCTGAACAGAGTACCGGAAACACCGATAATGTCACCTGCATCAATCATCTTTTTGAAAAATGCAAACGGATCATCGCCCAGGTCATCGCGCTTCGCATAGATCTGAATTTTCCCATCGCAATCATAAAGAGGCAGGAACATTGTCCGACCAGCTTTACGCTTTGCCATAATTCGCCCGGCAATACGTACAACAGTTTCATTTTCTACCAGCTCTGCTTCCATTTCATGGAGCTGACTACTGGTATGAGTTCTGTCGTATTTGTGTGGATAAGGCTCAGTTGTCTCCCGAATGGTTTCAAGTTTGCTGAGCTTCTCTTCAATAATTCGATGGCGTTCGTTCTGGTCGTTAGACACGACTGTCTCCTTGTTTATTTTGCACCTGCATTGCTTGTTGCCCGCAAATAGGCTTCAATGAATTTGCCTAGATCGCCGTCCAGGATAGCCTGGGAATTTCCAGTTTCGTAATCTGTCCGATGGTCCTTAACTTTCGTGTATGGATGTAACACATAGGACCGTATTTGGCTACCCCATGCAATCTCCATTTTGTTGTCTTCAAGGTCTGAGCGTTTGAGTTTTTCTGCTTCAACAGCCTTAACATAAAGTTTGGCCTTGAGCATTTTCATTGCGCTTTCCTTGTTGCGCAATTGCGACCTTTGGCTCTGACTTTGAGTAACAAGGCCAGTTGGTATATGAGTCAACCGAACTGCACTGTCAGTCTTGTTCACATGCTGGCCACCAGCACCGCTTGCTCGGTATGTATCCATCCTGATGTCTGACTCATCAATTTCAACTTCAACATCGCCTTCAACCAGCGGGAAAACAAATACTGAAGCAAATGAAGTATGTCTCCTGCTTTGAGCATCGAAAGGTGATATTCTGACAAGTCGATGAACACCAGATTCACTTTTCAAGTACCCATATGCAAAATCAGCTTTGATTTCAAAAGTAACCGATTTGATGCCTGCTTCATCCCCACCCTGCAAATCAACTGTAGAATAACTCATGTTGTTGCGTTCAAAATATCTGGTATACATGCGCATCAACATTTCAGCCCAATCCTGAGATTCCACTCCACCTGCACCAGGATGTATTTCAAGAAGAGCACCCAGAGAATCATCATCACCACTGAGCATGAATTGGGATTCGAGTTTATCCACAGTGGCAGCAAGTTTTGATATTTCAGAAATTGCATCGGCTTCGATTTCAGAATCAGGTTCTTCAGAAAGGAGTTCAATCATCAGCTGAATCTCTTCATAACTTTCAACAGCAGCTGAAACTGGATCAATCCATTGCTTTAAAACCCTGCAACGACGCAATACTTTTTCAGCTTCATCTTTATCATTCCAGAATGAGGCATCAGACTGCAGGTCTAGAAGTTTTTTGAATTCAGAGTTGAGGGCAGGTAAGTCAAAGACCCTCCTTGAGGCTATCTATTCTTTTATTTAAACTTTCTAATATTTCGATCTGTTCTTTCACTATTTTCCAGTCTGCTAACGAGGAAACTTCTCAACGACGAATTTCATTGCGGCTTTTTTGAACTGTTCTTCGGAACCGTCGTTAACCATTACCACCTCAGCTTCTAAAAATCCAGAATATAAATCTCTTTGAGATTCAACCCTGGCGAGAGCCTGCTCTTTTGTAAGACCATTCCGGTCTATCAGGCGCATTACTCTAAAATCTTCAGAAGCAGTCACAGAAATAGTGAGATCCATCTTCGGTAAAGAAGTGAACTGAAAATACACGGCAGCATCCAATACTGCAAGAGGTGGCTGAGGATTCATTAAAGAAACATTATTTATAGATTCAATAATTGCTTTTTCGAGTTGTGGCTGAACAATTTGATTTAACTTCTGGAGTTTAATTGAATCGGAAAATACCAGTTCAGACAGCTTACTTCTATCTGCGCACTCAATACCAAACTCACATTCTATGGCATCATTTATTTCGGCTTGTTCAAGGACACGATGTCCCAATTTATCAGCATCAATAATATGCGCACCAGCTTCAGCCAGAATTTCTACAAGAGTAGATTTCCCTGCAGCGATTGGTCCTGCAATTGCCCATAATTTCATCTTTATTCTCAATCGTGGGCCTCAGCCCAGTTTGCACCTGTGTGAATATCGACAATTAATGGAACTGACAACTCAATAACCTGCTCCATTGCTTCTCGAACTAGTACAGAAATTTCGTCAGCTCTTTCAGCCGGCAATTCTATTAACAGTTCATCATGAACCTGCAGCAAGATTCTGACTTCGGGGTCAATGCCTGATATCTTTTCATCCACAGCCAACATTGCCAACTTAATAAGGTCAGCTGCTGAACCTTGAATTGGAGTGTTGACTGCAACCCTCTCCTGAAAACTTCGCAACCTTGGGTTATTTGAAGTGATATCAGGAAGCCTGCGAACTCTTCCCATAATTGTGCTCACCTGGCGAGCTTCTCTTGCTTCACTTTTCGTATTATCGATAAATGATTTTACACCAGGATAAGTAACGAAATATTCATCGATAAAACCTGATGCTTCTCTCACTTTAACGTCAATTTGTTTGGCAAGTGCACGAGCTCCCATGCCATAAATTACTCCAAAGTTGATTGCCTTGGCTCGGCTTCGCATCTCTGCTGTAACTTCGTCTTCGGAAACATCCGCAATTAATGCAGCCGTTCTACGATGAACGTCACCACCAACATTAAATGTTTCAATCAACCTTTCATCTTTTGACAAGTGAGCAAGCAATCGCAATTCAACCTGGGAATAATCTGCCGACAGGAAAATATTTCCACTCTGACGTGGAACAAATGCTCTGCGGATCAGCTTGCCATCTTCAGATCGAATAGGAATGTTTTGCAGATTTGGGTTTGACGACGACAATCTTCCCGTTGCAGTAACTGCCTGATTGAAAGATGTATGTACAAGACCTGAAGTGTTATTTACCTGGTTGGGTAATCCAGTCACATAAGTATTGAGCAGCTTGGCAAGACCACGATATTCCAGCATTAGCTTTGGCAGTTGGTGCTGTCCCGACAAAGCAGACAATACAGTTGAATCCGTACTCCACCCTGATGCAATCTTTTTTACAGGTTTGAGCCCTATTTTATCAAAGAGAATTACAGACAATTGTTTGGAGCTGTTGATATTGAATTCTTCACCCGCAAGATCATATATCGCAGTCTCAAGTGTTTTGATTCTTGAAGTAAATTGCCCCTGGAGTTCCGACAAATAATCCAGGTCCAGCTTAATGCCATGCTGTTCCATTCTATATAACATTGCCGATATCGGAGTTTCCAGAATATCAAGAAGCTCATGCTGTGAAGATGCAGAACTGTATTGCTCTTTGAAAAGCTTGCTCAATTGGTCAATTGCAACCGTCAACTCACAAGAGTGTTTTGCAACTGTATCCATTGGTAGCGATTTGACACCTCTGGGCGGAAGTTTTTCAATGGGAGAGCTTAAACAAACCGCGGACAAATGTTCCACCGAATAGTCACTCTCCACCGATTGCAGTACATAGGCCGACAACATTGTATCAAATATTTCCCCAGCCAGTGGCAAGCCATGCCTGGCCAGAACCCAACTACTGTCTTTCACATTATGAATACTCTTGCTTAATGAATCCAAACTCAATAGTGGAGCCAATATTGGCTTGATCCAGCTGAGATTATCAACTGGTTCTACTTCAAAAAGCGATGTTTGAGGCTCTTCAGAATATTCCAGCACAGGGATATATGCGGTATCCCCGCTATTTCCTTTAATCGCAATTCCAGCCAGGTGTGCCGAGTCAAAACCGATTCCATCAGGTACAACTGTTATTGCAATTTCATTTGCTTGTTTCAGCGAAACAACAAATTCAGTAAGGTCATTCGCATTCGAGATAACCTTATGCTCTGAAGTCACTGGCAATATTTCTGGAGCTTCTTCAATAACAGGCTGCTCCTGTCCCAACTCTGCGGCAACATTTACGGTCTGTGCTAAAACCTGCCTCAGCCCCAGGTCACCCAATCTTGCAGTTACAGCTTCATTGGTTGGCAATAAAGTTTTCAACTGATCCAATTCAAAATCGACTGGTACTTTATCATCGATAACAAACAGTTTGCGGGACATCAGAATCTGTTCCCTGTTTTCTGATAATATTCGTTTCAAACGTGGAGTTAAATCTGCAGAATCAAGTTGTTCAAACAACTCGTTCAGACCACCGAACTGTTGAATAAGTTTTGTGGCAGTCTTTGGGCCAACACCAGGGGCACCAGGGATGTTATCGCTACTATCACCCGACAGTGCAAATACATCTATTAACTGTGTCGGCAACAAACCGAAATCCTTATCGACATCTTCAACGGTATATTCTGTAAGCTGATTGTTTTTCCCAGGCTTAATCATGGAAACACTGGACTTCAGCAACTGCATAAAATCTTTGTCCCCGCTATAGAGGAAGACATCATCCTTGTCGGAAATCAGGCGAGCCATTGTGGCCAGGACATCGTCTGCTTCAAAGCCACTTTTCTCAAAAACCGGGACCCCCCACAAACCTAGCAAGTCTTTCAGTTGTGGAATCTGTTCCCTGAGTTCGTCAGGCATTGGCTTACGATTTGCTTTATAATCTTCATATATTTCATGTCGAAAGTTCTTACCTTTTACATCAAAAACAACGGCAAGATGGTCAGGCTTGTACTCTCTGATAACTTTCAACAAGCTTGTAAATACACCAAAAGAAACGGAAGTAAGTTCACCACTTTTTGATTGCAACTGCCTGTTTGCGAAAGCATAAAACGATCTGTAAAGGAGTGCTGACCCATCGACTAATATTGTGGACATAGCTAATCTCCCGAGATCTGTTCAGCTGTGTTGTAAAGATTGTTATCGCGAATGTACTCAAGCACCGAAGCAGGCAGATCATCTTTTCCTATAACACCACAGCTTATGGCCTTGCGAATATCCGATGATGATTGAGGCATGGAAAACCCTTCCAACACCTGGCATTTGTGGCTTAAATATTCTGGAACAACCAGTTCCCCATCACCACGAGGTATTACAATTAAATCAACCATATCCAGGATTTCTTTGTGGTTCTTCCATTTGTCAAATAGTACAAGATTATCCTGCCCAATAATTAATTTGAATGTAATTTGAGGAGAATTTTCAGTTAAAGTGCGTACAGTTTCGATTGTCCAGCTTGAACCCGATCTATTGATTTCCAATTCATCAATTTCTACCAGGGAGTTTGATCCGATAGCAAGTTTGAGCATATTCAGTCTGTCGAATTGTGAAGCAGAGGCTTTATTTTTCAGAGGAGAATGAGCAGCTGGTATCAATTTTATCCGGCTGCAAATGCCAGAAGAAAGCAGTTCTTTTACAAGGGCCAAATGGCCGTTGTGGACTGGATCAAATGCACCTCCATAAATACCGACGACCATAGTTCAACTCAATCCTCCGTCTTGGGTTGTTTTGCTGCAACCACTTCTTTCATTTCCAATACTTCATCCAGCAATTGACTGTCTGGCTCGTCAACAAGGACACGCTCCAGTACTATCATCGCAGCATCATATTGGCGCAATTGCATATATGTTTTTACCATATTTAAGCGTTTATGGACAACCAGATCCGAGATTTCAATAAGACGATTTTGTGCTACTGGAACATTTGAATTGTCGGGAAACAAGCTGAGAAATTGAGTATACAGCTCTCTGGATGCTATAGCAGGAGATATATCAACTTCTGGGCCATTTACCTGTAAATATTGAGCTTCTGCTTCCATAAACCAGGAGTTACCAACATAATCACAAGTTGGGTACTCTTTACGCAAAATTTGCAGTTCAACAACTGCTAGAGGGTACTCTTCTAACTCAATATAACACATCGCTTTGTTAAACTGTGCCTCGCAAGCTAAAGAGTCAGTTGGGCTCATTCTGACAAACGATCCATAAGCTTCCGCAGCTTCACGATTTTGCCCATGGTCATCAAAGTGTTGGCCCCTCAAAAAGGAACCTGCAGTATAGGGATTACCTGTACCACATCCTGAAAGAATGAAGAGTAATATTAATAACGAAGATATTAAAAACAGTTGCTTGTTATTCATCGAAACACACTTTCTATTGACTACCGGTATTTGCAAAGTAGGCTGCTACCATCCCACTCAAAGCACTAATTACAACAACCTGTTCAAGAACACGGCGTACACCACTTTCTGAAACATCGGCGTTTGTGAAACTATAGGCACTGGACTCTATTGTTTCAAAATCATTTGCAGCAATTCTGTCATATTTACTGCTGTTTATCAGCTTGTCCAAAAGGACCACGCTCGAGCTCGTATCAATGACTCGCGCATGAACTGAAACAAATAGATCGCGATCGACCCATTGTCTCCATAAACCAAACTTTCGGCCCGCATTGGGATAGGTCAAGTCTACTTCTTTCAAACTGAACACGATGCGATAATCACCGACAGGTTTGATAAACTCTGTATCCTCCTGAGAACCGACAGATGACGATTCATCCAACAACACTGTGTGACCTGCATTTGTCAATACTGTTGTCAATGACTCAAGAAGAAGGTCATTGGCTTCATGAGTTACAGATGGTACAAACACTACATCTGCTTTTTGAGCTGGAATTGTGCCACCGATTTTTTCAGCAACATCGAAAAGCATAGCTCGCACTTCAAATAAATTACTTTGCACCTCAACTGAATTTTCATCAGCAAAAAGAGGCATCGCTGCAACAATCATTAAAGTCGAGAATATTAAAAAAGACCAGAATTTCACACTAATCCTCCATTAATTGTACAGCCAGGGAATCATAAGCTGTCACATCAACAAGTTTAGAATTTACCCACTGACCAGCTTTTAAACCTTGAGCATCCAGAAGAACCACACCATCAATATCATAACCAAGATATGGTGTGCGTGCTACTGCAACATTACTGCCCGACAGTAAACCTGATTGCGAAAAATCGGCAATCAATTCTTTCCACTGCTCGACTGGTTCAATTGAGTCTACTAAGAGTAACTGTTTGCTATCTTTTTTCAACAACTGACGTTGCAGAGAGTGTTCGCTCTGCAAATCCATCAAGCGGGCTTCCCTGTCGGCAACATCTTCGTCGTCAACAGTTAACTCCAGCTCAGCACCTGCAGTTCCAATTTCAGGTGAATACCTGTATGTTCCCAAGTGATCAAATCTAACTGCTTCCATAAAATCAGCAGTCATTTCGATATCAGACTCTTCTTCTCCCGGAAAGCCGAGCAAAACTGTAGTGCGCAATGCTATATCGGGCCTTGCGGATCGCAAATCAGTGAACAATTTCAAGGTTGCGTCGATATTAAATGGCCTGTTCATTGCACGGAGCACCTGTGGCGATGCATGCTGAATTGGCATATCAAGATATGGCACTACTTTTTCTATCGATAAAATATTTTTCAGATCTTCTGTTGGAATGATACCAGGATATAAATAAAGTAATCGAATCCAGATTATTCCATCGACCTTTGACAATTCAGTTACCAGCTGTAGCAGGTTTTCACCAGAATCCCTGCCGTAATCACTTGAGTTTTGTGAAACCAGCATTATTTCCAGAACACCAGAAGCTGCAAGTTGCCTGACTTCCGTAACAATATCTGAAATTGGTCTGCTACGTTGTTTACCTCTGATGCGTGGGATACGACAAAATGAACAGCTGTAATTGCATCCTTCACTGATTTTCACGAAAGCAATATGTGCTGGTGTCAGTATCTCGCGTTCTTGAAATCCGGAATATTCCACCAGGTCCGGTGAGACAATTTCTATCATCTTTTCGCCATCGAATACTTTTTCGATCACCTGATCAAAGTTTCCCACACCTGCTATGTGATCAACATCAGGAAATCGACTGGCAATTTCTGTGCTATGCTCCTGTGACAGGCACCCAATAACAATCAGGGTCCTGCCATCCTTGCGTTGACAGAGATCTTCAATTGCATCGTAACTGTCTTTGCGAGCAGCATCAATAAACCCACAAGTATTCAGTACCCAGACATCGGCGTCATCAAGTTCTACTGTTGGCACCAGCCCTCTGTTCTTGAACTTGCCGAGCAAAACCTCTGAATCAACAAGGTTTTTGTCACAACCAATGGTCATTGTGTGAACTTTTAACGGTCTCACTCAGTATCTCCATCACCACTTGTCAGTGCTTGCAGTTCTTCCATTGTCATCAGAACTTCTCGTGCTTTACTGCCAACAAATGGCCCAACGATGCCAGCTTCCTCAAGTTGATCCATCATTCTGCCTGCTCTGGCATAACCAACACTGAGCTTACGTTGCAACATCGATGTTGAGCCTTGCTGAGTTGTAACAACAACTTGTCTCGCCTGCTCAAACAGAGCATCGCCAGCACTATTTGTTCCACCAACTGATGCAGCTTTCTCTTCTGTCAACTCTATATGTTTAGTTGTATCGCTGTAATTGCGCCAGTGCTCAGCAACAGCTTCACATTCATCAACATCAACAAATGCACCATGGACACGCATCGGCATTGCCCTGCCTGGCATCAGATAAAGCATATCTCCCTTACCAAGCAATTTTTCTGCTCCCTTGGTATCGAGAATAGTTCTAGAGTCATTCATCTGCACAACCTTGAAAGATATCCGACAAGGTATATTTGCTTTAATTACGCCGGTTAATACATCTACACTTGGTCGCTGAGTTGCCAGAACCAGGTGAATACCAACTGCACGAGCCTTTTGAGCCAGCCTTGTAATTGGCAATTCAACTTCTTGTCCAAGCTGAACCATCAAGTCTGCCAGCTCATCCACAAAGCATACATAGTAAGGCATTGGCTCGGTTATCTGTTCGCCTTCCTTATCCATAATAATTCCAGCTGCAACTTTTTCATTGTAGCCTTCAATATTACGAACTGAGTGACGAGCAAGCCGTCGATATCTGAAATCCATCTGAGCTTCAAGCCATTTCAAAGCTCTGAGTGCTTTTTTCGGCTCAGTAACAACATTGTGCAACAGATGTGGAATTCCGTTATAGGCATTGAGTTCAAGCATCTTGGGGTCTATAAGCATCAGTCTTACAATTGTTGGATCACAACGCATAAGAAGTGAAACAATCATTGCATTAACACTCACACTTTTTCCACTACCTGTAGACCCAGCTACAAGCAAGTGTGGCAAAGCAGCCAGATCAATAACTGTAGGTTCACCAAAAACATCGCGACCAAGAACTACAGACAAAGGCTTATCCATTTTATCTGCAGCACGCGACAATACCTCGCGCATATAAACCTTCTGCTGAACCGGATTTGGAATCTCAATTCCGACAGCAGCTTTCCCCGGTATTGGTGCCTCCATTCGAATCGATTGGGCACGCATTGCCAGAGCCAGATCATCGGCTCTTTGGACTATAGCATTGACCTTTACACCAGCTGCAGGCTGGTACTCAAAAGTTGTAACTACAGGTCCAGGCCTTACATCTTTAACCGTACCATTCACTCCAAACGATTTTAAAGTCTCTTCCAGCAAATCGGCAGCATCATTAAGCTCTTCTTCAGAGATGTCTGTGGACACTTCAGGTGGCTTTTCAAGCAAGTCCATTGATGGCAATGGCACATCTGCAGCCCCCGGATTAAGAAGTGACTCTTGTTCAGTAACTACTACAGCAGAATCACCTGACGACTTGTGACTTTCCTGTTTGGTGACTACTGGTTGAATTGGTAATTCCGGTTGCTCAACAGGGGTTTCCACTCTGCCAACATTCTCTTCCTCTGGAACATGAACTTTTCGAGGTTCATTACTTACAACTTCAGCTGGTGCTGGTGCTGAAATGGTGCGGTCAGTCTTTTTAGTTTTGGTAGCTGTTTTAGAGCCTTTCAGGCTTCCAATTTCTTCACCTACACCGCGCCAGAGATTCCAGATACTTTTGACTAACAACCAAGGCGATTTAATTATGAAGAGAACAATCGCTCCCAAAGCAGTTAATGCATTTGTAAATAACGTGAATATTGGAGTTACAACTTTAAACAAAGGCTTCAACCACGGTCTTAACAGCAGGATTATTCCTGTCAGTAATAAGAACGACAAGAAAATCAGCGAACCCCACTTGCTGAATAGTCTACCAAAACCGAGTGCAATATAATAACCAAAAATACCGCCCCACTGAGCAGCAGATTCTCCCGAAGGTGCAATTTCAGATTGGCCAAGCCAGGCACTTGAAGTAATCCAGAGTGGCAATAATCTTGCTGCAGGATCCTGAAATAATGATTTATTTATAAATAATCTGCGGCTTCCAGACCAGAGCAACCAGAGTCCAAACAGCCAACACCATACGTTACCCAAGGCAGCACGAACCAAAAGGGAAAGAGCTGACCCCACAGGGCCACCACGATTTGATGCATCAAATATTTTTAAATCGCTGTTGCCGTTTAAGATCTCTTTCCACAAAGGGGCTTCAGAAGAAAGTGAGAGTAGTAAAAACAGGCCGATAGCAAAAAGTAACACACCTTCGCTACGACTAGATTTAAACCAACCATTGGAACTAGAAGCTTTCTTACGCTTTTTCCTCGCTGCCACTTTTTTCCATCCCCTCCATGAGAGCATCCATTTCGATCTCAAGGAACTTTGTGGTGGCATCGCCATCAACAAACGTCTTATTCACCAGCACTTGCAGATGAAATGGCATCGACGTTGGCTGACCTTCAATAACACATTCCTCAAGAACACGTTTCATCCTCAAGATCGCTTCCTTGCGATCCTTACCATAAGTAATAATTTTTGCCAATAATGAGTCATAATAAGGTGGAACAACATAACCTGAATATATATGGCTGTCTACACGAACTCCTGGTCCACCCGGGAAATGAATATAATTTATCTTACCAGGTCTGGGCATGAAGTCCTTTGAAGGATCTTCAGCGTTAATTCTGCATTCAATCGCATGGCCTCTTACTTTTACCTCATCTTGCTCAAGTTCAAGATGATCTCCATCAGCAACAACGATCTGCCACTTCATCAAATCGATTCCGGTGACAATTTCACTGACAGTATGTTCAACCTGGATACGAGTATTCATTTCCATGAAGTAAAAAGAACCATCTTCATCAAGTAGAAACTCTACAGTACCAGCGGAATCATATCCACACTCAGCTGCCAACCTCACAGCTGCCGCACCCATCTCAGCACGCAACTTATCATCTACAGCTGGAGAAGGAGATTCCTCGACCAACTTCTGCAAACGCCGCTGAACAGAGCAATCCCTCTCACCCATATGAATAATTTTGCCATGCTTATCGGCAATCAGCTGAACTTCAATGTGTCTTGGATTAACCAGATATTTTTCGATGTATACGCCATCATTACCAAAGGCAGAACCAGCTTCACTTTTAGCCGTTATATAGCCATTCCGTAATTCAGCTTCATTGTGTGCAATACGTAGTCCCTTGCCACCGCCACCAGCTGTTGCTTTAATGATAACTGGATAACCAGCATCGTTTGCAAACTCAATAGCTTCATTAACACTTTTCAACAAACCAGGGCTACCTGGCACAATTGGAACACCAGCACTTTTTGCAGTTTTTCTTGCTTGGGCCTTGTCTCCCATGCTACTGATGACACTTGGTGCCGGGCCTATCCAGGTAATATTATGCGCAAGACACATTTCTGCGAAATCGGCATTCTCAGCTAGAAAACCGTAACCAGGGTGAATGGCATCGGCATTTGTTATCTCTGCAGCTGCGATAATATTTGAAACTTTCAAATAACTATCTTTAGAAGCAGGCCCTCCTACACATACAGATTCTTCGGCATATTTAACATGAAGTGCCTCAGCGTCGGCAGTAGAATGTACAGCAACACACTCAATACCGAGCTCACGACAAGCACGCATTATCCGCAATGCAATCTCGCCCCTGTTGGCCACAAGAACTTTTTTAAACATTAGAGCTCCTCAGCTGCAAAATCAGGAAGGATCAATCAGAAACATCAGAGCTTCAGCTTCAATTGGTTGAGAATCAGAAACGCAAATCTCTTTGATTGTACCACTAAATTCTGCTTCTATTTCATTCATTACTTTCATTGCTTCTACAATGCAAAGAACCTGACCTGAAGAGACCTTATCACCAACATTAACAAAAGCAGGTGAATCAGGTGATGGAGCAGAATAGTAAGTACCAACTATCGGGGAAGTAACTTCTTTCCAACCAGCTTTGGCTGAATCCACTGCAGCTGCAGGAGTATCAGATTGAACTGGAGCAACCTGAGCAGCAGGAGCAACTGTTACAGTTTCCACAACTTGTGCAGATTGTTTTTTGATTCTGATTGTATTGTCACCACTGGTAATTTCCAGTTCATGGATACCGCTATCCTCAACCAACTTGACAAATTCCTTGATTTTCTTGAGGTCCATTCTAGAATCTCCTGTTGTAAATAGTTAAACCCTGCCAAGATATTTCTTGGTTCGAGTATCAATTTTAAGAATTTCACCGATTTCAATGAAGAGTGGGACTAAAACTACGAGCCCGGTTTCCATTGTTGCAGGCTTGGTTCCACCTTGAGCTGTGTCACCTTTCAAGCCAGGGTCGGTATCGGCAACTTTCAAATCAACTGTCTGTGGCGGTTCTACTGTCAGTGGTACATTGTCACGAAGCAACATACTGACATTCTCACTCTCTTTCACAAACATGGGCAAGTCTCCCAAAGTATCTTTTGGCAGAGAAACCTGTTCATATGTCTCAAGACTCATAAAAGTAAGGAAATCACCATCGACATAAAGAAACTGATAATCACGCCTTTCAAGCCTGACATCATCAACTTTCTCCCCAGCTCTGAAAGTTTCCTCAATGACTTTTCCCGTTTGTACATTCTTCAGCTTTGTTCTCACAAAAGCTGGGCCCTTTCCAGGCTTTACATGCTGAAAATCAACAATGGACCAGAGTCCATTTTTCATGTCGATAACCAGACCATTTCTAAAATCGCTCGTACTTGCCAAAGGCTTATCTCCCTGTTTTCGTTGCTTATGTCAAAACTCTGTGTAATTGATAACATTTATAGAGCATATTGGCAATAAGCTGTTACCTATTTTTGTCTTCCAGGATACTGACTATACCCAAAATTGCCAATTTATAGCTGGTAATACCAAACCCTGAAATTGAAGCTTTAACTATATCTGATAATAAATTTGTACGCCTGAATTCTTCTCGCGAGTATGGATTGCTTATATGCACTTCTACTACAGGGATTTTCACAGTCAAGACTGCATCCCGAATAGCCACTGATGTATGTGTGTACGCTGCAGCATTTAAGATAATGCCGTCAACTTTTTCAGAGAGTTCATGAATTAA
This sequence comes from bacterium, assembly GCA_024229695.1. Taxonomy (GTDB): domain Bacteria; phylum Krumholzibacteriota; class Krumholzibacteriia; order LZORAL124-64-63; family LZORAL124-64-63; genus JABIBH01. Next base: position 20,551 of record JAAESD010000418.1, on the reverse strand, counting down.
TTGGACCAACTCGCCTTCAATGTCGTTTTGATAGATATCGATCTCAATATCAAGGCTTGCAGCCTGACTTTCACAATAATCAGTAAGCTCATCGTATGTGAATGATCCGTAGTGATTTGGCTCGCGCATGCCAAGTTTATTCAGGTTGGGGCCATTAATTATTGCCAATGACAAAGATCTCACGAAATTACATGCCCTCAATTTTGGCGATCTTTTCCAGTACATCTTCCCTGCGGGGTGACTCTTCTAATATCATGTTGAGAATTTCAAGTGCTTTTTCCCTGTGCCCTTGTTGCAGGTAAATGTCAGCGATAGTCATAGTCACAAAAGTTGATTTCACTTCTGGAGTTTGTACTTCTTCAATAACTTCAGGAGTTTCAGTAATCTCAATAGAGGCTTTTGAATCCATCTCTGTAACTGACGTCGATTTGTATTCTTGTAGAAGTTTTGCCACAACACGGTTATTAGAGTCTTTACTCAGAACCTGCTGCAATAATTCAATTGCAGCATCTCTATTTCCTGTTTCATGAAAGCATTTTCCCAAAACAATCATTGCAGAAATATTGGACTCCACAGTTGATTTGTGTTTTATCAGCAAATCACGAGCAGCAACTGCATCGCCGCCGGCACGACGCATATCTGCCAGTGGAATCACAAAGAGAGAATTAGGATTGCTCTCAAATTTTTGTTGATAAAACCTGATTTGACGATCGATGTCCAAAGCTGCCTCTCCCGGTTATTCAGTAATTGAGCGGTCATTGTATTGAATAACTGGCCAGTTAGTCAAGTGACTTAGCTATAATATCCCCATCCAGTCGGAAAACAGGAAATAGAGACGGTCCACAAGAAGTGTAACCCTGCCCATGACTGCAGAACCGAATGAGACACCAAATGCAGTCATCAGCACAAGCAGGCCGCATCTAGAAATAACGTTGGCCGATCTCTTGTTTGTCCTGATACGGAGAAAATAGTAGAGTGCGCTTATAGTTGCCAGTAGAATGAATATACTATTGGCAACTTCCGATAGACCAATGCTGGCAGATGCCGGAATCACCGATTTAATGATAGATCCCAGTTGGTAAATAAAATCAGATCTCAAGTAGCGAACAAGACTGTATCCTGCTGTTGTACCGATAATAAATGCGGTTGTATAGTTGCCCCAGGATGCGTATCGGGGAACTATTTTTAACAACATCATCAATCCCAGTATAACCGGAATCAGGATTACAAAATCGCGCTGTTCTGGTGGGGTTGCCCCAACAACGAGTGCTGCATTGGGGAAAAGTGGTACTATAGCATTTGGCCATAACGTCGACCAAAAACCGAGAACCATCCAGTATGCTGCAGATACGCCTACAAAAAGGTGCTCTGCAAATTTATAAAAAGGATTATCCCGATACAAAAAACTGAAAACAGCAAGTGTTAGAAATGCAGCCAACCAGGTTTCAAAATGGTTTGAATTTGTGATGACACAAATCATCTCAGCCTCCTGAGAATAAACAGCGCCAGAGTTGATATATTACCCAAAACCAGAAACACCATTATGACCATATGAGCAACAGTCTGAGGGCCCATACGATTGGTTGCCTCCAGTAAGTCGGCGTCTATGCTGTATCGACTGTTAAGTAAAGCTGCTTCGTACTCCGATGCACCTTTTAAACCATTAAATAGCCCTATAATTTGCCCTGGGAAGTAAGGGAGAAACTGTGGTGCACCTACTCCCTTGCATCCGCCAGCCAGAGGAATATCGAGTTCATCACCAGCGTAAAGTATCCATTCTTTCAATCCTGGAGAACCACCACTGAACGAAAGCAGCAAGCCAAAATCGGACAAATTATTTATGTCATTAAACAGTGGAATTTTGTCAATTGAAGTACCAAAAGCATCGGTCGCATAAATATGATGCAATGAATCCCTCATTGAATTGATCACCATTTCGCCGCCGACTTTAAAGCCAAGGTTAGCCCATTGTTCTCCGTACTTGGCATCAGGGTAATCTGCAAACACTTGGTCAGTGAGCCGATTTATCATCATCCCGCCTTCGGGCCACAATGACATATAACAAATTGGATGCCCTGCAAGAAACGCATGATGAGTAACAGCTTTTGCCATCGGGGCCAACTCAGGTTCCGATGTAGGTGAATACTCCATCGATATCAGAATCGGAATACCAGGCTCGAGGTTTTCAATGTGATTAAAAATCGGGATTACCAGTTCAGATGGTTCATCTCTGAAACTTACATCGGCAAAAAGTGATATTGATATGGTGATAGCCAACATCAGATAGATCAGACGCCTGTCTATATTGTCGACAGTTGTAAAAATGGAAATAAAACGATTTCTCATTTTTGACCGCCAAACATATCTCTACTCATACCAAGTATATACTTCAATGCAACAGCTATTACACCAAGTGAAACAGTAATAAGCACAGCTCGCTGTCCGGCAGTATTTGGGACCAGCAACATCCAGAGTGAAAGTTTATCCGGCCTCAGCCAATGCAATGTTTCCGGTAAAAATGAAAACAGTTTTGATGCAAATGGGAGTCTACCGACGATAATAATTGATGCCGATACCAGGAGCACGGTTGTTTCCAGAGACCTGATTCTAAAAGACCTGAACGCAGCTGATGCCATATAAAAAGCCAATAGTGAAAACAGTGTTGCATGAAGTGGACTGAGTACTGAACTGAATATCCTGCCAAGAAATGAAGCAGGGTCTGAAACATCACCTTCAAGCCCGGGAGCTCCACCAAGTTTTGCAAGACCGACAATCAAGACGATTGCAAAAGATGAAACAGTTACAATCGAATACTGCCAGTCGTTTTCCCGGTCTTTGATTTTCCTGACATGTGAGCCGATTAAACTTGAAGCTCCAAGCACAAAAGCAAAAACTGCAATTATGCTGAACCAGATTGGGAAATAGGAATCGGCGCTTTTTGCTATTCCTGCAAGCCCTCCATCGGCATCAGGCAAAAAAGCAGAAAGGACAATCAGCAGGGCAACTACACTTAATACCACTTGTGCGAGGTTGCGTTTCATCGCCCCCCCCCATGTAATATATTATCAACAATAGTGAGGAATGATTCATACATTTCCGGTTTAAATATGAGTGTTAGATATGACAAAACTACTACAGCTAAAATAATTCCGATTGCAAGTTGTTTGCCAGCATCAAGCCCCTGCAACATTGCAATATCATCTTTATTGCCAGACAGCATTGCACTCGCAGCAAAAAATTCTTCACCGATTAAGGTCGTATCACACGACGCAACAAAGAATGGTAACTGTGAAGGTACAGCGGTACCGGCAATTGTTACTTCCGCAACATTGTAGGAGCTCTCGGCCAGTAGCAATGATTCCCCGGCAAAGAAACCGAACATAAAGCAAACTGCAGGCTTTGCGCGCGCAATCATGCCATCCACGTGAGCTACAAATCCCAGCGGGTCATCTGTTGTATAACTGACCTGACTTGAAGACCATCGATCTGCAAATCCTGCATCTTCATATGCCGATCTGCACACTTCCTGCGCCCTTTCCATGACCATACTTTTACTGACTGGTATGATCAGTTCCACATCATATTCAGCACAATATCGGGCAACAACTTTCAACATGGATAACGCAGATATTGTCTGGATGTTGTCTATGTCCCTGCTCCCAGGAATAAAATATGCAGGTCGATTTAATTCTGCAGCTTTTCTTACTGCCACTTCAATTTCCGGAACGCAGTCAACTTCAGGTTTCCTGTCACGACGCCTGAGCATTGCAATAACTATCACAACAAGAGTTATTAAAAGTAATAATGTATCGCCACTCATCGCTGTTCCTGTAGTTCGATTTGAGCAATTAGCTTTTCAACTCCATCACGTTCATGTAACAGATTACGGCTCTCCTTGAGAATATTCTCAGGGACAATAAAATTCAAAAGTGGAGATGTAAATGTCACTGCCTGGCCAATTACAAATGAAAAGGGAGAAATAATTGATAGCATAAAAACAGCCGGGCCCCCAAATGAGGACCCGACAATTTTATCGGCAATGGACTTTATGAACTGTTGATTATCAACTGTGTTGCAGTTGGTATTCATGTTCAGTGAACATTGCTTCTGATTCACTATTTAATCAGTCCTTTTCGCGCAACCAGGTTGAAACCAGTTGTATATCATTCAACTGATCAGCGTTGGCCAACATTGGATCAGCTGACTCAAGACCAGTCAGAAATTCGCTGGCTGAATCATCTTCGACAACATAGCCGACACAACATTCAGCCGCACCAGCATATACATCTGCTAGAGTATTACGGGCAAAGCAGCGAGCCATCGGTGCAAAATGAGCATCCGTTTCAATTTTCACAGCAGCTTTCTTACAAAACGCGGAAGCCAATTCGCACTGTGTCATCAAATCAGCCAGTCGGAACATAATTGGTTGTCTGCGAATGGATTTATTCGCATGGCAAAACTGAATAATGCTATTTAAATCGCGTAATGCAGTTGCGGCAATATCAGCACCAACTGAATCACATTCTGATTCAAGCTCTACCATTCCATTAGCCATGGAGGAATAGAAATCCCCTTTTGAGCGAACAGTTTCTTTCCAACGATTCATCCCGATTACACTTTGCAGAATCTCACTGGTTCCTTCATAGATAGTTGTAATCCGAACGTCCCGTCGAATCTTTTCAATCATGTACTCTCTAGTGTATCCGTAACCACCAAGAGCCTGGATTGCGTCGTCAGCAGTGGAATTTCCAATTTCTGTGCTCCAGTATTTAGCCACCGCACCTTCGACCTGAAGTCCATCTTCACCGTTGTCTATTCGTGCAGCAACTTCTTCACTGTATGCCCGGCAAGCTTCAAGCTTAAGCCAGTTGCGAGTAATCAACTTGGCCATGTAACCTTCTTTTTCCACAAGTGCAGAACCAAACTGAATTCGTTCCTTGGCATAAGCCAGAGCTTTATCGATTGCAGCTTGTCCAGCACCAAGGCCAAAAGCGCCAACCATTAACCGAGTGTAACCAAAGACAGCATTGGCTTGCTTCAATCCGACACCCTCAATACCACCAATCAGATTTTCAACAGGGACCACAACGTCTTCCAGAACAACTCCGGCTGTGTCTGAAGCACGAATACCATGTTTATCTTCATGTTTGCCTGCCTGCAACCCTTCAGTTCCAGTTTCAACACAGAAGAAACTTGGTCCTTCAGGAGTTTTCGCAAGGATGGTGTAAAGTTGAGCTATTGCTCCATTGGAAATGAACTGTTTTGTGCCATTGATTTTGTAATGTGTGATGTTGCCATCGTCATCCAGGATACGATCGGCTCTGGTTTCGATTGCTGCCACGTTGCTACCTGCTGCAGGTTCAGTTACACCATATGCAACAATCAAACCTTCAGCAGCGATACGTGAAAGCCAGTATTGTTTCTGATCAGGAGTTCCGCCGACGATTATCGGATCTGTGCCAAGACTGATGGCCAGAAATGCAGTTGCAACACCAAGATCGATTTTTGCCATCTCTTCAGACACTCGGGCAATGTCCATTGCACCGCCACCAAGTCCGCCTGCTTCCTCTGGTAAGAAAACGAGATGCAAACCAACTTCAGGAGACAAAAGTGTCTTTACGAAGTCCACTGGGCATTCGTCAGCAGCATCCAGTTCAAGTAGTTTGCTTTCCGGAAGATCTCTATCAAAAACTTGTTTCATTGTTTGAATGAACATCTCACGCATTTCTGGCGCGAGTCCTGCAGAGTTAGCCATCGATTACTCCTGTTGAATTAAACATTTAGGGACTTATTATAGAAGTGAGTTTGCCAAAACCGACAACAACACATTCTCCACCAACACCAATTTCGCTTGCCTCTCCACTAACAATTTTAGCAGACAAATACAACTTGCTGGGTCGACCAATTTCCATGCCTTGCTCGCAGGTAATATGTACATCAGATGCCGTTGCCACCAGTCTGTGCTTCACCAGATACGCCATAAGTGCAGAACAGGCAGTTCCACTGGCGGGGTCTTCCGGAATCCCGAAGCCATGAGCAAAGAATCGACAATGTATATCGACACCAGGGTTTTCACTATCACAGACAAAAACAAACATATCGCCAAATCCAAGGTCTTCGACAATATCACGACACGCACTATGTTTGATAGAGATTTTTTCAACAGCAGCCAATGTTCCAACAGGGACAATATGGATGGGCAGGGCAGTTGAAACAATCTCACATGGTAAACCGGTGATGGAAATATCCTGCTCCACCAGACCAAGTGCTTTTGCCACTGTTGCTCGTTTGTAATACTGTCCTATAAAATCAGCCTTGAGATGGGATGTGCTGTATCTCTTGCCAGATTCAGTTTCTTCAATTTTTACAGAATGTTCGCCATCATCGCTCTGCCATTTGAAACCAGTAGAGTCAGCCAATAAACCGAGTTCATCAACGGCGCAGGTTGCACCTATTAGAGCTAGGTCGGTAGCAGGTATACTTGCCAACGGTGTAAACAGATGGATAACACCTGTTCCGTTATCTGATATCTCAGCAAAAGCCGTTTCCCCTGAGCCCATCTCCTTGGCAATAGATTGCATTAAAGAGTGAGACATTTTCTCAGCAAAGGGGAAAAAAGTGAGCTTGCTACCACCAAAAACTTTATCTGTAAACACTTCGATCAGCATGAATGATAAAGGTTCTGATTTCAGAGCATTTACATAGTCCATTTTAGTACGCACCCTTTCGTTCAATCACTGCAGGAATTGTACGAGATAATATCCACAGTTCGTACTGAAAGCCCCTCTTCTGGACATATTCAATATCAAGTTCCATCCACTCATCAAAATCAAGTTGGCTCCGGCCAGAGACCTGCCACACGCAAGTAAGTCCAGGGGTAACAAGCAACCTTCTGGCATGCCGAGGAGTGTACTCTTTTACCTCAGACGGTATTTGTGGACGCGGCCCGACAATTGACATATCACCTTTCAGTACATTCAGCAACTGAGGGAATTCGTCAAGACTGCTACGTCTGATAAACCTGCCTACACTCGTAATTCGGGGGTCATTCTGAATCTTGAATGCAGCTCCAGATGCTTCATTCAGATGCGAAAGTTCATCTTTGATCAACTCTGCATCGGAGATCATTGATCTGAACTTATAACAATCAAAATATTCACCATTTTTGCCGACACGTCGTTGCTTGAAAAGTAGTGGACCTGAAGAATCCAGTTTTATCATCAACGCCAGGAACGGGAATAATGGTATCATCATCAGAACGCCAACAAGGGCACCCGCAATATCAACAACTCTTTTAGCAAAAGTAAAAGCAGAAGACCCTTCTGGTGTTGGACCATCAGGGTCGCCTGAAATGAAGTCCAGATATCCTTCCAGACTACCATATGCATTTGAATCGATTTTCTTCTTACTCATCTCTAGATGGGACTCCGTTTACACTACTTGAAAGTTCTACACCAATAACGGTGACATCCTGATAGGACAACTCGGAAGTAACAGACCCTAATTCACGAACAACTTCCACCATATACTGGTTTGGGTCTTTTTGCCAGTTATTGATGTCTATCAGCCAAACAAAATCATGGTCTTCCACAAGAATTGAAATGACTTCAACTGCTTCAGCTTTTGAGTTTATAACTGGTGGATCCCACACAGATTCCACTTCCCCAGAACCTTTGTAATAAAGCTCAAATAGTCCGGGGGAAATTGGGACGATAATCACATCTTCCGTATCTGATCTTTCAGAGACAAATCTGGTCGCAGCGCATATATCTCGCTTGTTATACTCCCTATCAAAGTAATACCCGAAAAGTGACAACATAAATAGAGCAATTAATATGACTCCCATAACAGCTCTGGCACGCAATTTAAACGATGATAGACCATAAGCAGCCAGTGAAATAAACACTGGAAAAACAGAAGCAAGATACCTTGGATTGAAAACTTTTATATTCTTTATCGATATAAATATCAGCAGTAACAACGGAACACATATGATTACCAGGGCAATGTTTCTACGCTTACTGGCAATGATACCTCTGGTAAATATGATAATTGCCAACAGAGTTGATGGAATCAAAATTGAAAGATTTGCTATCACCGATGCGATCCTGTCTGGTCGGTGCAGTTCAAACAGTGTTGGCCCAATACTGAAACCATAAAACAAGGAGTGCAAGGCAAACGGAATGCCCATCAAGGAAAAATTGCCGGCTCCGCGTAGTACTTCATCGGAATTTGCTCCAGGTAGTGCTCTGCCAAATTCAATAATTCCAAATGCCTTCAACAGCCATGGTGAAACAAGTATCAGAGCAAATGTGAATGCAGCAATCCAATGCAAGAACTGTGTTCTGGAAGTTGGAAAACTAAAGAGAGCAATAACCAGAATATGTGCGACGATAAGAAACATAGCACTTTGATTGCTTAGTACCATCAGCGCCAGAGTAAGCCCATAAAGAAAATAATATTTCAGCGACAGCTTTTTTCTTATCAGCTTGAAAAGCAGCAATGTTGCACAAGCAGCAAAGAGAATCATAAATGAGTAACCACGACCATCTTGCGAGTACCAGATATGGAATGGTGAAATAGCTGTCAGAAATGCTGCAATCCAACCAGATCGCCTGTCAAATAGATCTGTTGCCAATATAAATATCAAAGGGATGGTAATAATGCCTGCAATTACAGATGGCAATCGCATCTGCCACTCTGCAACAACCCCCTGTACTGAGTTCCAGATTGCTATCATAAACAGTGGACTCTGATAATTATCCAGAAGTTGCTCTATAAATGAATGACCCGGGCCAGGATTACAGATTTTCCATAATGCATACTCATCAACCCACATCGGTAAATTACCTAAATGGATAAATCTTAATAAAGATCCCAACAGAATTATTGATAACAGGTAAAAACTGTTTTTCAGTGACCACTGCTGGTGATGCTGTGAGACTACATTTTCGGACCTCATCTATTTTGCTCCGATTGTATAGCTCTGCAATGAAGCAGTAATTGCACCAACTTTTACTTTTGTCTTGGTCATTACCGGAATTCGCAATTCGTCATCTGAAATCCAAATCGTAATTTTCCCTTCATAAGAGAAAAGACCTTCTCCTGCAAATTCAGGTTCCACTACCCAGCAATCAAAAGTACCTGCTGGGACTGTAACAGATTCTCGACCAACCACAACAACTTCCAGCTCATAATTCTTGCGAGAACTGTGTGTAGTTAACAACAGTCTTTGACCCAAATGCAAGTCCATTGTCCGCACAAAATATGTAGCCGACAAAACATCGTGTATTTCCGACTTAATTTCAGTTTCCCGACCATCAAGATATCTCGCTACGCCTGCATCCCTGTCAAAATCGATGACAATATTTTTCCTATAATCACCTTCTCGCAACCTTTTACTGAAAAACCTGGTATGCAAATCATCTATGTCTATATAGGAAACAGCCTTGTCGCGTACTGAGAAAAAAGCAGAAAATACCCTGTTACTTCTGATTCTACTCTCTGCTTTCCAGCAAGGGTGACCATTGTGCTCAACTATTTTACTTACCGATAGCTCAGCGCTTCCGGCATTAACAAGACCGTAATCAATTGAATAATCCAGTTTCTCCCCAACACCCCAAGGGACCTCAACTGCCCCGGTTGGCAGAGTAGTTGATATGCAGAGAATCATCGTTGCCAGATATTTAAACACTGCCCCTCACTTCAAAAGTTGTAAGCATCTCTTTCGCTTTATCAAAGACCTGATTCGCAGTCAGTTCTTCCATACATGGATGCCCGTCAACATTGCATTCCCACAAATTACAAGGTGAACACGAAACATGGTTTTTTACAATACCGTTCTTAAAATGTTTCCGATTCCATCCACCAGAGTCTGTTGGACCAAACATTGTCAGTGTTGGTTTATCCACTAACATCGCAACATGTCTGGTCCCGTTATCAGTTGAAATCAGCAGATCGATCTTGCTTAAAAGTGATTTCAGTTCGGCCAGGTTAGTATCAGGGGCAACTACAACATTACTATTATGACCAAGCACAGACTTGACAATTTCATTGTCTGATGGACCCGGAATCAAAAAAGCTTTCAAACCTGATTCAGCTAAGAGCTCAAATAATTGGCCAGCATTTTCCCCATGCCAGGCTCTTGAGCTTCCTGTAGCACTTAATGACACACCTATGTACTGGGTTGACTCGCTAAAGAATGATGATTCCCAACTCTGGTAACTATCGCTTTTTGCAGAAGTAACATCTGATACAGTCTCATGTTCCCACGGCTCAGCATATTTGCAAAACAGGCGTGTCAAATCGATGAAACTTTCACCGGCAAATTGATATAGAAGTCGATTATCAATCTGCTCACGATCGACACGATAGTTGTATGCCCATTTACGGAAACGAACGTTGTACCCAACTCGAATTGATGCACCAGAATAGAAAGTCCAAAATGCAGTCCTGGCAAAGCCCAGGTAATCAATAACTATATCGTAATTTTGACTGCGAATGAATTGTGGCCAATTCCGGATTGACCCAGGATATGGGAGGACATTAACTCCTGTAAATGATTCATCGATGAAATGTGCAAATGAATCATCAACTATCAGATCGATTCTTGCTCTGCCAAACAGCTCTCTTAATTGAGTGATTGCAGGTAAAGTTGCAAGTGTATCCCCAAGTGCCTGACGGCGAATAATCAATATCCGGTCTGGGGAGATTGTTATCATGACTGCTCTCCCAACAGTGCATCTACTGTTGCGATAACATCGGCAACCGATATACTGTTCATATCCTCATTGCCGACAAAAACAAAAGGGCCTGCATCTTGATAAGGAAACCAGATTTCATGGTTTGTTGGCCCTAATAATCCGATTGTCGGTTTCTGCAAAGCCACCGCTGAATGCATTAATCCCCCATCGACAGAAATCACCAGACAACTTGAATTCAAGATACTTAACACTTCAGACAGAGGCAATGGCGGCAAGACTACGCATCTGTCTTGACTATTCAATGCACTGTATTTCCCAGACCCTGCTGGGGGTGAAATTATTTTAATATTAAGATTTGGATTTGCAGTCAGACTTGAAATCAATGCCAACCAGTTTTCTACAGACCACTCTTCCGCTGCCCAGGTTGCGCCCGGGATTATCACTATGGTTTCCTCTTCTACAGGTTTGCTGAAATCCAAGTCAATAACCGGCAGAAGTGGGCTGTGAATGTTTTCTTCAAACCAGTCTAAAAATGGCTTCCGATTTACACCATGCTGCAAAGGAATCAATCGTGATAAATTCTCTCCGATTGCTCCAGGTGCCATTTCATGGAAACGTTTATTGCTTCCATCTGGCAGCAAGGTTGTTTCAGTATAAACATGCTTACGCCAACTTTTGCTGCCAGCGATAGTCTGCTTGCAACCAGACAACATAAACAGGATAGCACTCCTGGAGTTGAACAGAAGGTCTATACCAAGATCATATTTGTTCTTTCTAACTTCTGCTATGCACTGTAAAGAATTGTATGAATTTGCAGGTAAATGTTCAGCAACATTTAATCGTTTTTCATCGGGAGTATCAAACGTGTTTCGCTGTAATAACAAGAGGTTGGATATAGATGACTTTTTTCCCAGAATTGGAGCAAATCCGCTCTCACACAAGTAATCGATTTGTAAATCAGAGTCGCCCTGTTTCAGAATGTCCAACAGCACAGTCGAGATTACAATATCTCCCATATACCGTAACCGGGAAACAAGGACTTTTTTGACAGGCTTCCCATTCAGATACCAACTCAACTAGCCCTCCTGGCTAACTATTTCAGCCACTACTGCGGATAAGTCGATGGCACTATGAGCGCCTAGTTTTGCAATCAGATTTGTATCGGGCTCGCTATTGCATCCTTGAAAAATAAACCAGGATTCAACACCCATATTAATACCCAACTCAACATCACTGATTTTGTCTCCAACCATAATTGATTGCTCTGGAGACCATGTCAGCACCTCAGACAATTCATCAACTAAACCTGTCATCGGCTTGCGACAGTTGCAGTTATCGTCAGGAGCATGAGGACAATATGCAGCTACTTCAACAGCCACTCCATACTCAGCCAACAACTCATCAAGCCGTAACTGCACTTTCAGGAAGTCATCTTCTGAAAAATATCCTCGACCAATTCCCGATTGATTGGAAATAATCACTAGCTTGAAACCGGCCTTCACTGCTCTAACAAGAGCATCTCCAACTCCCGGCAATAGTTCAACTGAATCAGGATCAGAAATGTAATTGCAATCTTTGATTATTACCCCATCGCGATCCAAAAACAGTACAGCAGTTGTTGCTAAAGCGGGGACGTTTTTTTGTTTTGGAAAATACAGGCTCATAATTCCCCGGCTTCCTTGATCAGAGCATGCGCAGATTCATATACATCTTCTGCACTGATTGTTTCCAGACAAAATTCAGTATGCGTACAGTTCTTTAAAAAACAGGGGCTGCATGAAAAGCCTGCAACAGCAACAGCCGTTGTCCATCGACCTTTAGGAAAAGTCCACGCTGGACTGGTAGAGCCAAATATTCCAACAGTCGGGCAACCAAGGGCGGCACTCAAGTGCATCAATCCGCTATCGTTGCCGATAAACATTTTTGATCTACTCAGTATGTTCGATATTTCAATCAGTGTAGTCCTACCTGTAAAATCTACTACTCCAGCTTCATCGCCAAAGTCATCGAGCCAATTTAAACCTGTTTTATTTTTCAAATCAGCAACATGAGCTGCCGCTTTGCTATCGCCGACAAGAGCTATACTTTGTTTATTATCCCGTACCATACGTACCAGGAAATCAGCTACACGGTCAATTGGCCAACACTTGGCATCACCATACGTAGAGCCAATTGCAACGGTCCAGTAGTTGTGAGTATTATTTTCGTACAAACCAGGATATTCAATAGACGGCAATGACTCATAGGGTACATAGGTTTCATCGAAAGATTTTGCCAGCAGATGCAGCTCTTCAGTAAAATGCATCTCCCCTTTTTCAGGCCTTGGAATATTGTGTGTCAGAAAGAGTGACCTGCCATCACCTTTAAAACCGATGCGCTCCGGGATATTGGCAAGCAAAGTTACTGCAGCAGATCTGAACGATGGTACAAGTAATATAGCAGAATCGAATTTGTGTTTCCGCAAGGCTTTTGCAAGCCTCACATTTCCTGCGAAACCACTATGTTCACCTGTTCGCTTATATAATATTACATCATCAACTCGAGAATCATGTTTGAGCAGGTCAGCCCAACTTTCCCGAACTAAAACTGAAATTGAATAGTTTTTAATTTTTTCTAATTGTCTGAGAGAGTTTAGAAATGTTGTTGCCATTACAAAGTCGCCAAGCCAGTTGGGCATAACCACCAACAGCTTTTGGCTTTTAATATCCCGATGGGAAACCATCAGCTGCTCCTGACATCTGCAATCGCAGCCATAAGAGTATCAATTTCAACTCGTTGGCCTTCGGAAATACGTAAAATACATACATGACTGGAGTCGGCGGGCTCCCACACAGCTGTATCCTCAGCCATGAACAAGCCAATTGTTGGTACTTCAAGCGCAGCTGCAAAATGGAACAAATCAGTGTTGCCAGATAGAAACAGATCGCAATGAGCAACAAGCTGAATTACATCAAATAGGGATTCTCTGGGTAATGCCAAAGGTGGTACGTTGAGCCCTGCCTCAAAGCGGGCAAGCCTTTCCGTGTCTTCAGAAAAAGATACAGGAACGGTACGGCAGGATAATTGACTGGATATCTGGTTTACCACAAAATGTAAATTCTGGGCTGAAAACCCTACACCTGATTTACCTAAAGCAGGATCGACACCAATCAGGACTTCACTTTGGCGAGGTTTTATAAAGTGAATCTTCTGTCCCATTTTTTTCAGTTTTTCTTCAGGAAGTGGAAGCCTGCATGGGCCACTGAGGTTTGGCAAATCCAGGAATGGAGCAGCTGCCTGAAGCCTGGTACCACGATAACGCTTATCTTCAGGTCGAGCCTTGATCTCAAAATTGATTGCTGGAGAAGAGCCCTTGTGCGAAGGCCCCATTCTTAATCCTGCACCACTAAGCAATGCTACAGACTCAAGTGCTGGTGAAGGATCGAAACTCATGACAATACTTATATCATATGAACGAGCACGGATGTCCTTTACAAGTCCCATTAATCCGGGACTCCACGGACGCAGTTGTTTTGAATTGTAAAGCAAACAGTTTCTTGCCAGACCACTCGGGGCAACCAGAGATTCATGTTCCTCAGGAGTCAAAATATCAATCTGTGCTCTTGGGTAGCGATTTCTTATTGCTTGAATCAATGGAAGGTAAAAAAGAAATTCAGAAAGATCACCAGTATCAATAGCCAATATGCGCGACTCATCGGAAATAGCCCCAGGCAGGACAAAACCTTCAGAATCACCTTTGAGTAGAAACTTTTTTAATAACTTTGCCAGAATTCCGCTATGTGCCACTTGCAGCTATCCTCCATTTAACTTTCACTTACACTTTACTGTTGGGAAAACTTCTGCCCAAACCTGGTTGATATTTGTTACAGGAACAAATCGAATTTCTTTCCGAACTTCTTTTGGCAGTTTATCCAAATCAACTTCGTTACTAGCGGGCAACATGATTGTATCAATTCCTGCCCGATGTGCAGCAAGTACCTTATCCTTCAATCCACCTATCGGCAACACATCTCCTGTTAAAGTTATCTCGCCAGTCATAGCTGTTTTGCGGTTGATTGCCACGCCAGTCATCAGGGACATTAATACAGTTGCCATCGCTATGCCAGCACTTGGTCCATCTTTGGGGATAGAACCTGCTGGAATATGAATATGCACATCTGTTTTAGTGAAGAAACTGATGTACTTTGAGTCTCCCCCAAATCGTGCGCGCAAATAAGAATGTGCAGCATTGGCAGACTCCTGCATTACGCTTCCAAGCTGGCCAGTTAATTTAAGTAGGCCTGTGCCACCAGGCAAGGCCACCCCTTCAAGATAAAGTATCTTGCCTCCGACAGAAGTCCAAGCCAAGCCGGTTGCTACGCCAATTTTCGCCTTGCTACGCAATCTGTCACCTTCAAATTTGGCAGGTCCCAGGTAATCGGAAACATTTTTCGCGCTCACTGACTTTGAACCTTTTTTGCCTGAAGCAACATCAAATGCAACTTTTCTGCAAACAGAACCGATTATGCGTTCAAGACTGCGAACACCAGCTTCTCTGGTATATTCACCAATCAATTTTCTAACCCCGGCATCGGTGAAAGAAATCTGCGATGTCTTGAGACCATTATTATCGACCTGCTTTGGCACTAAATATCGTTTTGCAATTTCCATTTTTTCCATATTTGTGTAACCAGAAAGATTAATGACTTCCATTCTGTCCAGCAATGGTCGTGGAATAGTATCTAAAACATTAGCTGTACAAATAAACAATATTTTCGAGAGATCAAACGGTAGAGCAATATAATGGTCAGCAAACGAATTGTTCTGCTCCGGGTCTAGCACTTCAAGCAAAGCACTTGAAGGATCACCACGGAAGTCATTACCCAGTTTATCTATTTCATCAAGCATGATAAGCGGATTATTGGTTTCACAATCTTTTATACCGCTGATTAATCTGCCAGGCATTGCACCAACATAAGTCCTCCGATGTCCCCTGATCTCAGCTTCATCACGCATGCCGCCCAATGAAAATCTGATAAACTTCCTGCCTACAGCTTCTGCAATGCTCTTTCCAAGAGAAGTCTTACCAACTCCAGGAGGTCCTACCAGACAAATAATTGGACCTTTGTTATCACCCTTCAATTTACGAATTGCCAGGAACTCCAGGATTCTCTGCTTAACATCATCCAGACCGTAATGATCCCGATTCAAGATTTTGGCTGCCCGTTTCAAGTTCAGTTTATCTTCACTGGATGTATTCCATGGCAAATCAAGGAGCCAATCTATATAAGTCTTTGTAACTGAATATTCACTTGAACTTGGTGACATTCTGGAAAGCCTGCCGAATTCCTTCTCTGCAGCAGCTTCAACTTTCTCAGGCAGATCCGAGTCGTCAATTCGTTGGCGTAAATCTTCTATTTCGATACTCAAGTCATCAGTGTCGCCAAGCTCACGCTGGATTGTTTTCAGCTGCTGGCGCAAGTAATATTCTCGTTGATCCTTGTCGATAGATTTACGTACCTTGGATTGTAGCTTCTCGCCTAACTCCAGTACTTCCAATTCACGCATCACGATTTTCGACAGAAGCTTCAAGCGATTCAGCGGCGCAGCCATTTCCAGGATACTCTGCTTTTCATCGACTTCAATATCCAGGTTGGTTGCAATGAGGTCTGCAAGGCGGCCTGGTTCATCGATATTCATGACCACTACCTTCAACTCATCTGACAATCCCTCGCTGGCTTCAATGATTTTAAGGAAATTGTTCGACACACCACGCATATATGCCAGCGTGCGTGAATCTGTTCCCGAAGATTCTTTAACTATTTCCACATTGGCTTTCATATATGGTTCGTCAGAAGTAAATTTCTTGATTTTAATTCTGGCAATACCTTGACCAAGTAAGCGCATGCTTCCATCCGGAAATCTCAACATTTTTTGAATTTTTACAGCTGTACCAGTATGATAAATAAGCTCCGTTTCATCTTCTAAATCTTCACCTTCAATCAAATCCCTCTGTGCGAATGCTCCTAATATTTTCCCACTGGTCAAACAATCGTCAGCTAATTGGATAAGATTTTCATCACTGAGAACCAAAGGAACCATCATATATGGAAATATAACAGCATCACTGATTGGCAGGATGGGAACCTCTGAAGGGATCACCAATTCATCGTCAAAAATTTTGTCCGTTGTCATTTATACTCCTACTTCCTGTTGAAAATAATAAACAAGAAGCCGTTTTTGTACTCTGCAATAGCACTTTCGGGATCGACGGAAACAGGAATTTCAATTCGCTTGGAAAAAGGCCCTACATCTATCTCCATATTGAAATAATGTCTGGAGCCAACATGAGCCTGATCCGGGCGAGTTCCTTTTATTAGCAAATAATCACTATTTGCCTGCACAGACAGTACGCCTGGTTCAATACCAGACAAATCTACCTGTACAATGAACTTGTCATCAACACCATAAACATCAGCAGCCGGGTTCCAGCTTGAGAGGTCATCGACAGCAACTTTGTTTGCAGGTTCGCGCAACAAAGTCACTAATATTTCAAAGCTACTATTCATTATTACCGCCAAAATCTACAGTGGAATCAGCATCTTTTTGCCGATTTTGTTTTATGTTACAAGGGCAGGCAATTCTCGTCAACATTTCAATAACTAGGATTGAACTCGAAGTCAGTCTCCATTAGAATGGACTTACTTTCGTAAAATCAGTTTTGCCTGAAATGGAGGGTAACTCAATGAGCAACTGTCTTTTTTGTAAAATAATCAGTGGTGAAATACCATGCGATTTTCTGTACCAGGATGATGATTTACTGGCTTTCATGGACATCAATCCACAGGCTCCTTTTCACTGCCTGGTTATCCCGAAATTGCACATCAGCTCCCTTTCTGAAACTACTGAAGAGCATGCAGCAGTGCTTGGCAAATTAACCTTGGCTGCTACCAGAATTTGCAAAGAGCAGGGATTCGACGAAAATGGATATCGACTGGTTATAAATTGTGGTGAAGATGGCGGGCAAACTGTTCAGCATATTCACATGCACATTCTAGCTGGACGCCATTTACAATGGCCCCCAGGTTAATCGGTATTCAGGAAGTACTTCCTGTCTTCCTTGGCGATCCACCACTCTCTGATGTTGTTATAAGAAGAGAGCACATGGGGTTTAACATTTTGGACTCGCTCGGATACACCTACAATTGTATGCGGATAATATAAAAAAGCAGCCGGAGGATCTGCAACAACAGCAAATTCAAATTTATGCCACAGTTTAGTTGCCTTTTCCCTGTCAGTTTCAGCAAGCGCCAGCCTTAAAAATGCATCAACCAACTCTGATGAATAGTTACCGTAATTAAAACGACTGGATGGACCAGACGCATAAAGAGCTGATGGGTTAACACTCATGCGTGAGCTGTAAACTCGAAGATAGGAATCAAAATTACCACTGCGAACCTGTTCAATCATTGAAGAAAATTCTGCTACACTGCATTCAACATTTGCCCCTATTGCACAGAAGTTTTCGCGCAACATTATTAATGAATTTTCACGAACAGAGTCACCTTTCTTTGTAATAATCTTAAATTCCAGATCAACTCCGTCTTTATCCCTTATCCCATCCCCATTACTGTCCACCCATCCGGCTTTATCGAGCATGCGCTTTGAACGTTCCGGGTTGTAATTGTCTGGTAATATTTTTGCATCATGAGCCCAGGACGCTGGTGGAATTGGCCCTTTGCCTACAGAGCCAAATCCGTAGAGAAAATCTTCTACAATACGTTCTCTGTCGATAGCTAATGAAAGTGCTTTACGGACTGTCGGATCTTTAAAAACTGGGTTCTCAAGGTTCCATGTCAACATACCCACCAACCGGCCAGGGCTGTTGTGTAAAACAACTTCTTTTACACTAGACAACCTGTTTGCAATATGTGGAGGAATATTGTTGAGGACATCAACTTCACCAGTTTCCAGTGCAATTGCTCTGGATGTTTCATCGGGTATTATTTTGAATATCACTCTTTCCAGGTTTGAATGCTTACCCGAATAATTTTCGTTCCGCTCCAGAACCAACGATGAGTCATGATCCCACTTTGACAACACGTAAATACCAGATTCATTTACAAGAGTATTAACTAATCGGCCATCGTTAATTATTGCATCTCTATCCGAAGGTGAGAAAATAAAATGCCCCAAAGCCGATACCATATCAGAACGAACTGACTCAAACTTGTAGCACACAGTCTGGTTATCTATAGCTTCCACTGACTTAATATTTCTTATGGCATCACTAAGTCGTGGACATGCCAGTTCAGGGTTTTTATACAACTCGCAGGATGATACGATGTCATCGGCAGTCATTATTGTGCCGTTGCTCCAAAGCCACTCTTTGATGGAGACTGTAATTGACAGACTATCTTCAGACCAGATCAGTTCGTCGCAAATGTTTGACTGATAAGTAAAGTCCTCGCCCATTTCCAGCATACTGTCGTGCATGATTGTTAGAATTTGGCCAGAATATGATGACCTGTAAAAGAGAGGGTTCAAACTCTCGGGCTCTACTTCCAGAGCGATTACAACTGTGCCACCTTCAGCAAAAACAGCATTTTCCTGATTGCTCTGAGTGGATTTTTCAGTACACCCGGTTGAATACAAAAACAGTAATGGAATAAGCAAAACAGACAGTTTGCGAAACATATTTCCCCATTTGAATGAAAATATTAACGTCTTTAAAGAATACAGATATCAATAGCATCGGTCAATAAAAAGAGGCCCCGCATTCAGCGAGGCCTCTCTTGAATTATCCAATTGTTTTATTTTACAAGAGTCATTTTTTGAACCGAGTTTTCGTTACCCCAAAGTGCGCGTAAGAAGTAGGTTCCACTACTTACATTACGACCACTATCGTTCAGACCGTACCAGGTCCATTGGTTCCAACCTGCAGGAACCTGACCAGCATGTAATTGACGTACACGTCTGCCTTGAACATCAAAAACAGAAACATCAACAGGACTAGAGGTCCCCTCTGGAACATACAACCGAATGTTTGTTGCAGGGTTGAAAGGATTTGGATAAACAGGCAGTACCGTAAATAATGAAGGAGTTTCGAGGTCAGGCACAGCTGACAGATCATCAGGATCATATACGCCTGTTCTCGCACTGTTGCATGCAAAAGTTGGCCATGGAACATTTACCTGATTATATGGGAACGGCATGTCCCAAACATGGATCAGCAAGTCCCATCCACCATAGATAATGTCAACATCGAGATCATTGTCCAGATCACAAATTACTGGTGCAGGCCGCACTGGACCACCCAATGTAATTGGAAATCCGTCAATAGAAGCACCGGTTGTACTGAAGGCATAAATGTTGTTCGGGCTATCTTCTGAGCCGCCACCAATACCGAATACAACATCCAGTAACTCATCGCCATTGATATCACCTACAACAGGACTCGATTCTGAGTTACCCGGTATATATATAGGATATCCAGGTATGTCAGTTCCAGGAGTGAATCCTCCTATATCGCTCGCATAAACAACATGAATGTGCGACTCATTTACGTTAACAACTTCGATTGCAACTATCTCCAGAGAGCCATCACCATTAAAATCACCTAGAGCAGGACTTGGACAAGGTATGCCCACATTTGCACTGCTGGAAATAAAATTCACAACCGGGAATCCATCAACGACTGATCCATCATGATGAATTGCATGCAGCATATCGTCTTCAGAAATAAAAGTGATTTCAAAATCACCATCATTATCAAAATCCCCGATTGCTGGGCTACTCACTATGCTACCAACATTACCAACAGCAAAAGGGAAACCTGCAGCTTCAGACTGATCAAACTTCAAAGCATG
>JAAESD010000417.1 GCA_024229695.1 bacterium | reverse complement strand
TCGGTATGCTGATCTTGTTCCAAGATTTTGTAGACCAGTTCCTCAACTGTGCATTATTGCCAACCACATAGTGGATGATATCTACAACAGATATTCCCATCTGCTGACTGATCTGAACCAGCCTTGGCTCTCTCGGGAAAACCTGGCTTCATTTGCAACAGCAATTCGCAACAAAGGTGCTGCCCTTGAGAATTGCTGGGGATTTATTGATGGTACTGTCAGGCCCATTTGCAGACCCACACAAAACCAGAGGGTTGTGTACAATGGTCACAAGCGTGTGCATGCCATCAAATTTCAATCTGTTGTTGCCCCCAATGGGATGATAGCCAACCTTTTTGGGCCAATTGAAGGGAGGCGCCATGACAGCAGAATGCTTGCAATGTCAGGATTGTTGGAGCAACTGGAGCAACATTCTTTTGGACCAGATGGACAAGCACTCTGCCTTTATGGTGACCCTGCCTACGCTCATCGCATCCATCTATAGTGCCCATTGGCCAGAAGAGCAGCTCTCATCCCTGAGCAGCAGGCTTTTAACCAATCCATGAGCCAAGTCAGAATTGCAGTGGAATGGGTATTTGGAGACATCATCAACTACTTCAAGTTTTTGGACTTCAAAAAATCTCAAGATTGGTCTGAGTTCAGTGGGGAAGTTCTATGTTGTCAGTGCTCTGCTGAGGGATGCCTTGATATGTCTGAATGGCAATAGCACATCCAAATTCTTTGACATGGACCCCCAACACTAAATGATTATTTCTTGTAGGTTGAGAAGTGCAAGAACTTGAAGAAGATGATGTCAACATGAAGACAACAACAACAAAAAACAGTTTTTTTAAAAACTACCACATTTACCAAAAAAGCCGTCGCACACACTCATTAAACACACTTA
>JAAESD010000416.1 GCA_024229695.1 bacterium | reverse complement strand
TGTGTAGTATCTTCCTCTGATTCCGGTGGTAGAGAAAATATGACTTTGGCTGTGCACAAAGTAGATCTTGATCAGGCGCTTGGGCTTTTACAGGAAGTCCAGGAGCAGACCGGATCTGAAAAAGTTGAATATCAGGGTAACTGCAGTCTGATTGCTGTTTATGGACCACATTTTAGTGACAGACCTTCAATCGCTGGCGAAATGTTTGAAGCTCTTGCTAATGCATCGATAAATATCCGCGCTATTTCCACAAGTGTCTCTACAGTTTCCTGTGTAATTGATCACGATAAACTGGAAGACGCCCGAAATTGTCTTGCTGAAAAATTCCTGATTCCTTAAAGTCTTCTTGTACTGAGAAAAAAGGAGAATTGGTATGTCCGTTCGTATAGGTATTATGGGTTTTGGTCGTCTTGGCCGAAACATGTTTAGAATTGCTCACAATGATCCAGATATTACTTTTGCTGCCGTCAGTGATATTGCCGATGCCGAGTCGTTGGCCTATCTGCTGCAAAGCTCAACAGTTGAAGGTGAGTTCAGCGGGGATCTACATCTCGATGGTCACTATCTGGTTGCCGGTAATCAACGCACTCGTATTGTACATGGCAACAGACCTGGCGATGTGCCGTGGGACGTGCTTGGTGTTGATATTGTAATTGAATCCACTGGTATGTTTCGCACAAGACCTGAGCTGCAAAAACATCTCGATTCTGGTGCAAAAGCTGTTCTGCTTTCCACGCCACCAGAAGGCAGCCTGGATAAAATGATTATCAACGGCATCAATGATGATTCACTGACAGCAAATGACCGTATGGTTTCAAACGGTTCAAGTTCATGCCACGCTTTGGCCATCGTTCTTAAAGTTTTGAATGACAAGCTTGGCGTAAAAAGAGCAACGATGACAACAGTTCATGCTTACACAAGTGATCAGCAGCTCAGTGATACTGCTCAGGATAACTTGCGATGGAGCAGAAGTGCTGCGGAGAATATTATTCCCAACAAAAGCTGGGCACCGAATGCAGTTCAGGAACTGATTCCTGAATTACAGGGCAAGATAAATGGTATGGCTTTGAATGTGCCTGTGCCTGCTGGCTCAAACATGGATCTGGTAATTGAGTTGGATAAACCGGTAACTGCCGATGAGTTCAACGCTGTAATGTTTGAAGCTGAAGCCGGTGAATATAAAGGACTGCTTGCATGTACTGATGAACTGATTGTTTCAAGCGATGCAATTGGGGCATCGGCGTCAGCTCTTATCGACACAAGAGCTACTTTGTCACTGGATAACGGTCTGGTAAAATGTATTGCCTGGTACGATAACGGCTGGGGATATGCTTATCGACTATTGGAAACAGCTCGTAAAATGGCTGGCCTTATTGATGCTGGGGAGGTTCTGTCATGAGAGTAGCAATTAATGGTTTTGGAAGAATTGGTAGAGCGGTATTCAGGATGCTGGATGACATTCCGGAAATTGAATGCGTTGCTGTCAATGATCTTGCAGACGATGACACACTTGCTTACTTACTGCGCCACGACACAGTGATGGGGTCGTTTCAAGGCAAAGCTGAAATGCATGATGACATTCTGGTCACAGCAAACCAGAAAGTTAAAATGTTGCAGGAACCTGTGCCTGAAAAACTGCCGTGGAGTGAGTTGGGAGTAGACTACGTTGTTGAGGCAACTGGTATATTCCGTACTCGCGAATCAATCTCGGCGCATTTGACTGCTGGTGCCAAAAAAGTACTTCTTACAGTGCCTGCCAAAGATGAGATCGATGCCACTATCGTTCTTGGTGTTAACAACAGTGATTTAAAACCTGAACATAAGATCGTTTCCAATGCATCTTGTACAACCAACTGTCTTGCTCCGCTGGTTTATATACTGGACAAGGAGTTTGGTATCGAGAGTGGATTGATGACCACTGTTCACGCTTACACAAATGATCAGCGTCTTGCCGATGTGCCTCACTCAGATTGGCGTAGAGCAAGAGCAGCTGCAGAAAATACAATTCCAACAACTACAGGTGCTGCCCGTGCTGTTGGAAAAGTGCTGCCAAACATGGCTGGCAAATTGGATGGCATGGCAATGCGTGTGCCAATTCCCGATGGCTCAGTCGTCGATCTTGTAACCATCATGAAAACCGATGTTACTCCAGACCAGGTACGCGAAGCAGTCAAAGCTGCTGCAGAATCAGACAGGTTCAAAGGTATCCTGCGATACGCAACTGAACCGCTGGTCTCAAGTGATATTGTTGGCGATCCGCACTCAAGCATCTTTGATTCGGAGTACACTTCTGTTATTAGTGGCAATATGCTGAAAACTCTTTCGTGGTACGATAACGAATGGGGTTACAGTAATAGGGTTGTGGATCTGCTGAAGCTCATGGATGCGTAAAGCCGCATCACCTGTTTCACTCACCGCGGCCAGCCTTTATAGGCTGGCCGCTCTTCGCTTCGCTCACATTCGTTCACCAGGTAATTCAGTTTACGCAGCGGTAAAGATGAGGGGCTAATTTGGTGTTGATGGGGGATTGTGTGGGCTGTATCGTCATAGTTGAACCTTAATGAAAGTGATTTGGATACTCCAATGAACATCGCAGAATCGCAAAGGGATATGCGCTATGCATACTTTGGTGGCATGACAGGTCTAGTAGCGTCTGCAACGGCGTGGTTAATTGCCGGAATAGTTTCAATAAATGGAACACCCAATAGCGCTGTAATTACGCTATTTATTGGTGGCATGTTCATTCATCCAGTTGCGATTGTTCTATCAAAAATATTAGGTCGCCCTGGAAAGCAAGCAAGTAACAATCCACTTGGAGCATTGGCATTGGAAAGTACATTTCTGCTTTTGCTCAGTTTGCCAATAGCATATGGAATATCACTCTATCGTATTGAATGGTTTTTCCCTGCAATGTTGTTAATTATTGGCGGGCGTTATTTTTTATTCTCTACTCTATACGGTAATCGACTGTATTGGCTGTGTGGTGCTACGTTGGCATTGGTAGCGTTTTTACTAGTAATATTTAGTGCTCCATTTTGGTTTGGCGCATTCTCAGGGGCGGCAATAGAATACACATTCGGCGCAATAATCGTCGTTATGAGAAAAGGTCGATAGTACGGTTGGATGATTCAGGTAAGGAGGGAAAACCTAACACAATGGAGAAGCTGAAGAGACATTCTATACTATCGGCAATAATCGTTGCCATAGGAATCGTCGTTATGATTGTTGTGGGTTATACACTGGATGAACCGAATCTCATGTCACCAGTGCTGATCATCTTTGGTACTGGATGGTTTATCATTACGCGAGTTAGAATTCGGTCGCATCGTAAGTAACCTCGACAGAGAAAGATGGAAACATGAAACGCATAATACCATTACTTCTATGTTTAATGTTGGTAGTTGGATGCAGCGATTCTGCATCTCAAAAATTGGAAATTGGCACCTACTCAGGTGAGTATACAGTTTTCAATAATTATGGGTCATCAGAAGAATATTCTGATTCTGGTGTTACAGAGCTGACGATTGATCAAGACAGTTATCATATTACTGGAGAGACATATATCACACCCCCTTTCAGTATTGGTCACTGCAATTGGACAGGAACATCGATCACTTTTCAGGATACAATCGCTCACACTGCTGAGTTTGACTGGACACTTATAATTGGAGGAACATACAATTACAGCTATGATGGTAATGCGCTTGAAATGAGCCAAGTTGATACTGACAACAATCGGAAGTACACATACAGTCTCACTAAAGACTAAGTGCTGTACGTTAGAAAGAGCTATTGTTTAAGTATGAAGATAAGAAGTAAACACTACGAGCTATTGACCTTACTGGCATTGCTTTGGGCTGCTACAGTAACTGTACTAAGAGCTTTACGATGGCCCAATGATTGGGCTGAAGCACACTGGCTTATAAGTTATAATTTTGGGTTTTTAAAAAGAGGGCTGGTGGGGACTTTATTTTCACCATTCGCAAATGAGAACTCGGAGCTCGCAATATGGATAGTGTCAGCTTCACTATTCGTGCTTTTCTGCATAGTGTTATTTTGGATATGTATGCATGTTATAAGAAGGAACAAGTATGACAATATTAGCTTACTAGTTGTCTTGTTATTTCTGACATCTCCATACATGGTAATGAGTGGGCATTTAAATGGTTACTTTGATAATATTATTATAATTATTTCTGTTCTAGTCTGTGTGCTTATAAAGCAAAATAAGATTATTCTCAGTTCCTTAGTTGTTTCAATTGGATTACTTGTTCATGAGACTATTCTTATGGTTGGATTTCCCAGCATCGTTTTCTTTGCGTTGCTTCAGCATATAAGACAGACGAAATCTTCCTCTACAGTTAAATTACTTCTTAGTTTTCTTTCTCAGTACAAGTTTCTTTTTCTTATACCTGTATTCATGTTTATCTGTATCTTCCTCAATCAGACTTTCTATTTGGATTCAGCTGTACTTGAAAACCAGCTCATATCGCATCTGTCACAATTTGAATTCGTGGAGAATGAGAGAAATATATTAGTACCCAAAGCGTTTACTTCCTCATTTCATGAATATGTAGGTAACCAGGATTTGCCATTTATTCAAAGAATTACTGTGCCGATTTATATATTTCACATCGGATTACCTCTGTTCGTTTTGTTGAGTTTCGGGTGGCGCAAACTTCAAGCTATTGATTCCAAATGGGTATACTTTTTAATTCTTGTAGCGATTACTTTATTGCCACTAACCCTTCATATCGTAGCTTGGGATACAAGTCGCATCTGGACGTATCCTCTTATAGTTGCCTTGCTTGGTGTTTGGGCGATAACTGAAACGATTCCTGCAAAGCAAACCCAAAAGGAAACACCTGTCTGGTTATTTGTGGCTGCTATTGTAGTCATAGTATCTCAGTTGTTCATATCGACGCCATTAATGGACGGCGCAATTGAACGATTTTCAAACGTAAATCGCATTTTGCTCTATGCGCCTTCATTAATTGTAATTGCTGCTTTTATGACAAACAGTTACCGCTCGAGTAGTAATTAACCCCAAAATGTTGTATAATCTGTATAGACATCCCGCCATTCATAAAATTTCACAGGAGTATCCATGCGTTACCTAGTCCTGCTTTTTGTTCTGCTGATTGCCTTGCCAGTTATGGCCACCCAGCTTGAAGATGATATCAATCGCGCTCTTAAGCATCGAACTGAAGAAGCTGCTCTGAAAGCCCGAGTTGCTATGTCTGCTGATAAGGCTTTTCAACAGCGGACAGTAAATCAGGATCAGTACGATGTAACTCATTACACTCTTGATCTGACTTTGACTCCATCGACAAATCAGCTTTCCGGTATTGTGACTACTACTGCAACTGTTGTTGGAACCGATATCGCAACTGTGGATCTTGATTTGAAATCGAACATGATTGTTGATTCTTGTCAGGCAAATGGAGGTCCTGCAACATTTTCAAGAGCCGGCGATCTGCTTACAGTAGACTTGCCAGCAACACACTCCTTGGGTGAGGAATTTTCCGTCACTGTTACATATCATGGAAATCCTGCAGGTAGCTATTTCGGTTGGGACAGCTATGCCGGTCAAGACATGATCTGGACCCTGAGTGAACCTTATGGCGCTCGCACCTGGTGGCCATGCAAAGATATCAACACCGATAAAGCTGACTCGGTTACTATAATTGTGACAGTTCCTGATAACCTGATTGTCGCAAGTCAGGGCTTGATGATTTCGGATGTTGATAACGGTTCTACGCGCACATTTACCTGGCAACACAACTATCCTTGTGTGACTTATCTGGTATCACTTGCAATTTATCCATATACCGTATTTTCCGACTGGTACACTCCACAGGCTGGTGGGGAAGATATGGAGCTTCAGTACTTTGTCTACCCTGATCACTACAACAGCGTGCAATACAATTACTCTCTGGTTCCTGCAATGATCGCCCGATTTGCTGAAGGCTATGGCGAGTACCCATTCATAGATGAGAAATATGGTCACGCAGAATTTACCTGGGGTGGTGGAATGGAACACCAGACCATATCCAGTATGGGTGGTTGGAGTGAGGACTTGATTTCTCACGAGCTTGGTCACCAATGGTGGGGCGATATGGTTACCTGCGCTGACTTTGGTCACATCTGGTTGAACGAGGGTTTTGCAACCTGGAGTGAGGCGTACTGGATTGAACAGGCCGAAGGCTGGTCAACATATATGGCTTACATGGATGGTGCTGCGTACATGGGTGAGGGTACAATTTTTGTTGAAGATCCAAACGATTTCTGGAGCATTTTTAATTCAAACTTGAGTTACAATAAAGCTTCCTGGGTTGTGCATATGTTGCGTGGTGTTCTGGGTGACGATGCATTTTTCCAGGCTTTGAAAGATTATCGTGCCGATTATCTATACAGCAGTGCAACAACTGAACAGTTCCGCGATTCTGTTGAACTAAGTAGCGGTGCTGAGCTCGATGACTTTTTCCAACAGTGGATTTATGGTGATTATTTTCCAATTTACAGTAGTGGTTGGGGACAAGCTGGCAGTGAGTTGACTGTTCAGATTGAGCAGGTTCAGACAAACACCGGATTGTTCCACATGCCGATAACTTTAAGAGTTACAACTGATGTTGAAACCACAGATTTTGTTGTCGACAACAGTCTTGTCCTTGAAAGCTATAACTTCACAGTTAGTGGCTCAGTAACCAGTGTTCAGGTTGACCCCGATGGCTGGATTTTGAAACAGGTGGAGACATCGGTTACAAATCCATCATTTGATAGCGGCATTCTGGTTGTCAACGGTGTTGATTGGGGAACCTATGACCCTGAAATCCACAACGCCTATGAAGCTGAAGTATTCTGGGGTGATCTTGAATTCGATTTCTGGGATTGTTTTGGAACTCCTGGTGGCGGATATCCATCGACATTGCCTACTCCAATCGGTCATGGTGAAGTTCCTGGCGACGTGATTGGTAACTACTCAGCTGTTGTCTGGGTTGGCAACAACTACAACGGTGATCTGGCTAAATGGCAATCGACACCAATACTTTCCTATCTTGAAACCGGTGGAAATCTATTGCTGATGACACGTCGCAGTAACTACTTCTTTGATACTGATTTGAAAAATTATCTCGGTGTCAGTTTTACAGATTACGATGGAACTCTTGGTAACTGCACAGCAGTCTATCCAGGTCTTGTAAATGTTGCATTTACAGGTTCGCAGTCATTCAACGATGTTTATTCGACAACAGTTGGTGCCAATACAACACTCTTGTTCAAGGACACTACCGGATTTGGAGTTGAAAGAGGAACCGGTGCTATTGTGATTCCTCCTGAAGGTGGAACCTACAGGCCAGACGGTGGCAGATTTGCTCACATTGCTGGTCGTCCATACAGAATGAATCATGCTCAGCTGCAACAGAATGTTGTGTTTATTCTGGAAGATTTATTTGGCGAGCCTTACTCACCGATATCTGCTGTTGAGGTACCAGTTGGCCGCGCTCAATTGCTTGGTAACACACCAAATCCGTTCAACCCGTCGACTGAAATCAAATTCAGCCTGCCTGCGCGGGGGGATGTTGAAATCACAGTTTATGACATCGCAGGGCGCAAAGTTCGCAACCTGCAAAGTGGCGAATTCCCTGCCGGTGTGAACAGCGTGCGATGGGATGGCACCAGCAACAACGGCAACTCTGTTTCAAGTGGAACCTATCTGGTCAGATTATCTGGCGATGGTTTTGCCGATACCAAAAGTGTGATGTTGGTGAAATAAATTCCACGCGCGTGGAAAATGTTTAGTTGAGTTGGATGTGCAGTTTCTTTCCAAGAACATGAGCTGCAGTTTCCAGTGTCAAAAGTGTAACAGAAACATTCTCTGGGTCGAGAAGTCGATCCAGAGATGATCTGCTGGTTTTCATCAACTTTGCCAATGCGGTTTTGGAAATATTTCGTTTTTTCATCTCTTCCAAAATCTGATATGCGATAACTCTCTTCACAGCCGCCGCTTCAGCTTCTGCCAGTAATCCTTCTTCACTCAAAAAGTCATCGAAATCGCTGCCGATATGTTTACTCTTCATGATTTTGCCTCCAGGTAGTTTTTTAATCGAGATCTTATGGTGTTAAGACTTCTCTCTGGGATTTTATCAGACTTCTTAATGAATCCATATAAGAGGATTATCAAATGACTATCGACAGTGAAAAATATTCTAGAAATCCCATGGGGGACTACTGAGCGAATTTCCCAAATACCCGGCTCAATCTTTTTAACTAACGGCATGCCCGTTGGCCAATCAAATTGTACCGTTTTAATATCTTCGCCCAGAATCTTTTTATACGGTTCAGGCAATGATTTTAACCACTTCCGTACTGGTTCTGAGCCAGATCTGGTTCTAAAGAAAACAACTTTGAATCTCACATTACCGATGACAACCTGCTCTAATAGTACCATAATAGGTACGTTAATTCAAATGATTATATATTTTATTAGCAACAACATGTCCAGAAACAGAGGGAGAACAGTTAAGTGATTGGCTCGAAAGAGAATAAACATTGAGATAGAAAATCAGTGAAAATAGTTGTCACCAGTAGTTGTCAGAATATTACATCGACGGAAACATCATGTGACACCGCAATTATTAATTAGAATTCCAAACGTTTGGAATTTTGAACTAGCTCTTCCAAACAGCAGTAAAATTGATTAAACTCCAGTCCGCAAAGGCTGGAGTTTTTTCATTGGAGTTATCATGCTGAAAGAACTGGTTACAAGGAACAGAAGCTACAGACGATTTGACCAGAATCATGCAATTACCAGAGAGCAGTTGGTTGAGTTGGTAAATCTGGCCAGGCTCTCTGCGTCTGCACGCAATAGTCAGACTCTGAAATATGCTCTGTCTTGTGATGCTGATCTCAATGCTGAAATCTTTGACTGTCTCGCATGGGCCGGGTATCTGACTGACTGGGCTGGGCCTGAAGAAGGCCAGAGGCCATCGGGTTATATTGTGATTCTTCATGACCCATCGATATATCCTGAAGCTGGATGTGATCATGGAATTGCAGCGCAATCGATACTGCTGGGAGCTGTTGAGGCGGAGCTTGGCGGGTGTATGATTGGTGCAATCAAGCGTGACAAATTGAAGCAGATAATGTCGATTCCAGACAGTCTGGACATCGAACTTGTAATTGCGCTGGGTAAACCTGCAGAAACTGTTGTGATTGATCCGGTGACCGATGATATTAAGTACTGGCGTGATGAAAATGATATTCACCATGTTCCCAAACGTTCGCTTGAGGAAATAATTCTGTGAAATGGTTGTTGCTCTTTTTAGCCTTGCCTGTTTTTGCTGCTGAACCGCCAAAGGTTGTTTCGCTGGCTCCAAGTATTACCGAAATAGTTTATGCAGTTGGTGCGCAATCGCAGTTGCTGGGTGTGACCAACTGGTGCAAATATCCTGAAGAAGCAAAGCTGAAGCCGAAGGTTGGCGGGCATATTGATCCATCGTTGGAGCGGATTGTTTCAATTCATCCTGACCTGGTGATTGTTGAAAAAGCGAATGCCGATATCGTTGCCAGGTTGCAGGAACTACATCTGAATTTGCTGATTGTTGAGCATCGGGATGTGGCTGGAATTATGGAATCGATTCTGCTGATTGGCGATGCTTGTGGAAAGCCTTCACAAAAACTTTATGACTCCTTGCAGAAGCGTTTGGATGTTGTTCAGAATAAAGTTACTGCTGAGCCTGTGTCTGCATTGGTGATTGTTGGCAGGACTTTAAGTAACGGTGAAATTATTGAGCCGTTTGCAGCATCGGGAGGTACCTTTTTAGGTGAACTGCTTGCTCTTGCTGGTGGCGTTGATGTAACAGAAGAGGAAGCAGTAAAATATCCGATGCTTTCGCGCGAATCACTTTTGCGCCTGCAGCCTGAAATTGTTTTTGATCTTGCTCCGGAATTTGCCGGGAATATTTCTGAACTTGAAAAAGCGTGGGAAAGTTTTCCAAAATCTCGTGCAGTGATTATTGTCGATGACGCGCCTCTGATTCCAGGCCCAAGATTTGTAGAAACTGTTGAACTTTTCGCCCGGGAATTGCACCCGGAAATAGATTGGTAATCGATGCCCAAAGCGCTGGACATAAAACATCTCAGACTGACTCTTGATCACAAAGATATTGTCAGCGATGTCTCACTTGCCGTTGACCCTGGTGGTTACATGGCAATTGTTGGTCCCAACGGCGCAGGTAAAACATCGATCCTGAAATGCATTGCTGGAATTCACAGCTACACAGGCAGTATCGCAGTTGCCGGTAACAACCTGGAAGATCTTTCCGCAAAAAAGAGAGCACAACGGATTGCTTATGTTCCGCAGGCTGGCGGCAGAACTGCACCGTTTACCTGCAGAGAACTTGTGGCAATGAGCAGGTATCCGCATAAGACTGTGATGTCGGGGTTATCAAAAAGAGACGCTGAAATTGTCGATGAAAAAATGGAACTCACAACTATTGCCGGATTTGCTGATCGACAGTTGGATACTCTAAGTGGTGGGGAGCGACAGAAAGTGTTTCTGGCAGCTGCCCTTGCCCAAGAAGCTGACCTGTTACTGCTGGACGAGCCGACAACTTTTCTGGATCCGTCAACTCGATATGAAATGCGCAAATTATTGAAGCAGATAAATCGCAAATTGGGTGTAACCGTTATTGAAGTTACTCATGATTTGAACGATGTAGTTCTGGTCGCCGATAAAATCTATGGCATCCGCGATGGTAAAACTGCATTCTTTGGCTCACCAAAAATGTTGATGAAAAAGTCTGAGCTAGAAAAACTATATAACCATTCATTTGTGTTGGCTCCACATCCGGACAATGGAATATCGATGATTTTACCCGAAGCAGGTGAGCTGTGAAAACAATGATTATGCTCATTCTGTTTTCTCTGTTGATTCTGGGTGCAGCTCCATTTGTTGGTGGTGTGATGATTGACCCCACAAACATCACAGACTCAGACATTTTGTATTCACTTCGCATACCAAGAGTTATTACTACATTTCTGATTGGCGTTATTCTGGCTCTTGGTGGTGTTGTTTTTCAAGCACTGTTCCGCAACCCACTGGCAACTCCATTTACACTTGGTGTCTCAAGCGGTGCAGCATTAGGTGCAAC
>JAAESD010000415.1 GCA_024229695.1 bacterium | reverse complement strand
TCAGTGTCCTGTCCAAGTTTTGATTCATATGAAGCTTCATGAACTTCGTAGCCTGCAGTTGTGAGCGAAGAGCGTAAACCACCACCGTTAGGATGTGAATCATAGATACAACGCTCACCAGAGCCGCTGGCTCCACCAATTTTTTCACCCTGCTCTGCCATTAACTGACCGCCACAGGAATGATGGATAAACAGAAGTCGCACTGGCTCCTCCCCAAAGGCATGCCCTGACACCAACAGACACAGAAATATTATTAAACGAAACACAGTCCCCCACTGGCTGAAATTGATCAATCAGTTTCACTCTACACAATTATGAGGTTTTTACTCTCTTTATCAAGCTGTAATAGCGCGCTCCCGGTCATAGGTATCAGGAAGATCCAGAGCCTTTTCAAGTTTGTGACGATGATGACGTCGATGTTGGAGCGGAATTGCGAAGTAGCCCTGTTCATCATCATTCATATCGAGCCAATTTCTCAGAATGAAGTTCTGGAGTTTGATTGTTGTCTCGATATACTCATTGTAGATATCTGAAAAAGACATCAGTAGCAGGACTGATTCCCGCTCTTTGTTCTGCTTTTCCAGCTCGACAAATGAGTGAATACAGTGCTCGGAAGATTCACCGCTTATTTTTTGGGTGAAAAAATCAACGACAGCCTTATCCCAGACAGCAATATGGCAAAGCAGAGCACGGATGCACATACCATCGTCACATGTCCTGGATTGTTGATCTGGAGAAAGAGATTCCACAAGAACGCGAAGCCGACGATCCTCATCGGCAAAAGCAGATATAATAACCTTTGATTCTTGCATAAGTAACCCTCCTTGTGCTACACGATTATTGTACAGAATTTTGCTAATTGAAGCAATAATTAGTTTTTAGTGATTATGCGAATTCTTCATAAACTGCACTCCGCCAGCAATAAGACAAATTGCCATCATTATATACGGTGCAGTCAGTAACAGTTTGGGAATAGATGAGTTACGCAAGATAATACCCATAAATGACATTGAGATGATTATCATCCAAGTCCTTGGTGCAAAACAAAGTAAAACAAAGGCTTTTTCAGGAAGAGAGTTGATTCTGTCGATATATTTATCAGTCAGAGCACTAAAGATTTTCCTGTATTGTAAAATTCCTAGTAATATACCAGCCGATACATGTAAAATTGCCTGCCCGGGGCTACCAATTACAAGACAGCCAGCAGCACGACTCAATAGCAATACGCCAACACAAATCCACATTATGCCAGCTAATTTAAGAAGAGTTTTCCGAGAAAACTTCAACATTAATTTACCAGAATATGGTGGTGTCGTTTTTTCCCGGCCTGTAATGCGATTTTGCCATCTTGAATGTCATCAGTAACAACATTACGCATTTCATCACTGATTTTTTCGCCGTTGATTCTGATTCCACCCTGCTTGATCAACCTGCGCGCTTCTCCTCGACTTTTGGCAAGGCCAACATCAGCAAGTAGATTTGCAATAGGAATACCTTCACCGGCAAAATCTGCTTCCAGTTGTTCACTGGATGGAATTGAACCTGCTGCGCCACCACCAGAAAATAGTGCTGCGGCTGCTTTCTCAGCAGCTTGCGCCTGGTCAATTCCATGAACAAGAGTTGTGACTTCAAAGGCAAGAACACGTTTTGCTTCACGGATATCTGCACCTTGAAGCTGTGCGAGCCTGTTTACTTCATCCATTGGTAACAATGTGTAGAGTTTCAGGAATCGCTCAACATCGCGGTCATCAACATTAATCCAGTACTGGTAAAAATCGTAAGGGCTGGTCCGTTTTGGATCCAACCAGACTGCACCTTCAGCAGTTTTGCCCATCTTGGCACCAGTTGCAGTGGTCAGCAGTGGATAAGTCAGTCCATAAGTTTCCACTCTGTTCATACGACGGCAAAGATCGATACCAGAACAGATGTTGCCCCATTGATCGTCGCCACCCATCTGTAATCGGCAACCGGTATCACGGTTGAGTGCCATGAAATCGAAACCTTGCAGGAGCATATAGTTGAACTCAATAAATGAGAGTCCAGTTTCCATTCTCGATTTTACAGAATCACGCTGGAGCATCTGGTTTACTGAAAAGTGTTTGCCAACATCTCGTAGAAAATCGATGTATAGATAATCTTTCAACCAGTCTGCATTGTTGAGCATCTGACCGTCATTGCCATCTTCACCAAAGCGTATGAATCGGGACAGCTGGCCTTTGATTCCATTCAGATTTTCTTCAATTTTCTCAGGAGTCAGCATTGAGCGAAGCTCGGTTTTACCGCTTGGATCGCCTACCATGGCTGTAGCTCCACCAACAATTGCAATTGGTCTGTGACCATGCCGTTGCAAGTGAACCAAACCCATGATTGGCAACAAACTTCCAATGTGAAGAGAGTCTGCTGTTGGATCAAAACCGATATATGCAGTGACCATTTCTGTCTCCAGTAATTTTTCCAGAGAATCCAGATCTGTGCACTGTTTTGTAAATCCGCGCTCATTCATTGTCGCAAGGAAATCCTCACGTGGTAGCGGACTGTTCTTCAAAGTAATGTCTGTCATTTTTTCACCATATTTCGGTATCGAAGTTTCATTTGCTTTAGTGGCACATCGCCAAGTACAGATTGCAACTCAGTTGCCAGCTCCCATGCTACAACTGCTTCGCCAACAACACCTGCTGCTGGGACAACGCAGGTATCGGAACGAACATAATCAGCTTTCACTGCTTTTCCAGTTTTCATATTAACTGAATGCAGGCCAGCCTTCTGGGTTGAGATAGGTTTCACAAATCCGGTAACACAAATATTTTCACCGTTTGTGATTCCACCTTCAAGCCCACCTGCAATATTCGACTCACGAATATAGCTCCGATTGCCATCAGGTAAAAGTTCATCGTGAGCAATTTGCCCGTTACATATTGAAGCTGCAATTGCCGATCCAAATTCAACTGCTTTTACAGCAGGTATACTCACCACTGCAGAAGCAATCCTGGCATCAAGTTTTCTGTCAGGATGAACGTAAGTTCCAAGTCCTGCAGGTAGTCCAAAAGCTACAACTTCAAAAGCACCACCAAGGGTTGTGCCTGCTTTCTTTGCTACATCGATTTCACTGCACATAAGTTTTTCTGCAGCTTTGTCCAGGCATCGCAAGTCACCGGCAGCACGACGCAATTTACCGACAGTTGCTTCTACGTCAGCCGTTACCAGACCAACTGAAACTGTGTGACTCCAAACTTCAACCTTGAACTGTTTTAACAGCTGCTTGGCAATTGCACCGACAGCAACTGTCATTGCAGTTGTTCTGGCACTTGCACGTTCAGCAACCTGAGCGTAACCATCAAAATCGTATCGAATTTTTCCAGGCAGATCTGCATGACCAGGTCTTGGAGCTGGCCAGTCTGGATGGAGTTTTCCCCCGCGTTTTTTATAATCCAGATTCTCGATTACAATTGCCAATGGTGACCCAAGAGTTTTCCCTTCCCAAAGTCCGGAAAGAATTTCAACCCTGTCTTTTTCAATTTTTCTGGCGCGCGGACCCCTGCCATAACCAGCAAGCCTGCGAGTCAGGTCCTCATTGATTTTATCGATATCGATTTTCAGACCAGCAGGTAATCCTTCAATTATACCAACCAGTGCCGGACCGTGGCTTTCGCCTGCAGTTAGAAATCGCATTGTTTCCCTCTTAAGTTTTCCAGACGTTCATAAAAGTCAGGGAATGATACATCAACACAGTCTTTGTCGTCCAGAGCGGTTTGACCTGCCATTGATAACATCATTACTAATCTGTGGTCACCATTTGCGCACAGTTTTTCTGCATCTGCTTTAAGTGGAGTTGGGCCAGTTACTATAAAGCCGTCGGCAGTTTCTTCAATATCAGCACCAAGTAATTTCAGCGAGTCAACCGTTGTTGTAATCCTGTCCGATTCTTTAACTCTCAATTCTTCTGCACCTTTTACAGTTGAAATACCATCGGCCTGAGTTGCAATCAGAGCCAGCATCGGCAATTCATCAATCAACGATGGTACCTGCTTTGCGCAAATATCAAATGGTTTCAACCTGGAATAACTTACTGTCACATCGCCGACAGTTTCCCAGCTGTCATCAGTTATTGTCATCTCAACGTTTGCGCCCATCGACTCAAGTACTCTCAAAAAACCGATGCGTGATTCACTCAACAACATATTGCCAACTGTTACTCGAGAGTCCGGAATCATTGCTGCTGCACACAGGAAAAACGCGGCACTTGACGGGTCACCTGGAACTGTAATTTCAAATGGATTGAGAGTTCCTGACTTAATATTTACAGTCTCTGCATCCCACTCAATATCTGCGCCCATCAGTTTCAAAAGTCTTTCAGTGTGATCTCTGCTGCCTCCGCAGTTTGTCAATTCAACACCTTTTCCAGTTAACAACAAAGCAGATTTCACCTGCGCCGATGCAACTTCCATCTCTATCTTGCCGCCTTGAATTCCTCCTGAAACTGTCAGTGGAAGTGTTGGGCCACCACTGATTGTTGCGCCAAGTTTTTGCAGCGGCTTAACAACTCTGAGCATAGGTCTTGCAGAGAGTGAGTCATCTCCATACAGGGTTGCACTTGCACTGCTGCCTGCAATCAATCCACACAAAAGTCTGGCTGTTGTACCGCTGTTTCCACAATCGATTGCAACTGCTTTAGTAGTTGGGAAATCGCCTCTGGAAATTGTCAGAGCCCCATTCAAATAGTCAGTTTCAGCGCCGAGCAATATTACTGCGTTCAATGACCTGAGTGTATCCATGCTGAAAAGCCAGTTATAAACTACACATTTGCCATCGGTTAAAAGGGCCATCAACACTGCACGATGGGAAATAGACTTGTCGCCAGGAACATTTATTTTGCCGTTTAGAGATTTCATGTCACGAACTTAATTGATTAAGTCACTCTCGACAATAGTTGTCTTGACCACTACCTTGGTGCAATCATGAGTAGAAGCAAATTTATAAGCGCGATGGAAGTTAAACACGGTCGAGAGATCATGTGGCTCGCCTCGCCTATAATTTTGACCATGTTTTCATCAACTTTGATGTGGACTGCCGATACAATTCTGCTTGGCCATTACTCCAGTCTTGCACTTGCTGCTGCTGGTCTGGGTGGACTGATAACCTGGGCTACATACTCCCTGTTCAATAATCTCAGTAGAATAAGCAACACTTTCATAGCCCAAGCTTTTGGTCGCAACGACAACAAAGCAGTTGGCGATTATGCCTGGCAAGTTGCCTACATTGCCATTGCTGGCGGCATCATACTCTCGTTTATGGGTTACTTCAGTAATCATGTTTTACCGTGGACTAAGAATCCACCTGAAGTTATTGATCAAACATATCTCTACATAAAATGGCGCACATTGAGTGCGGTCTTTACGCAACTTGCTTTCTGTCTGATGGGTTATTTTCAGGGCAGAAAACGAACCCGCGTCCCTATGTGGGCTGGCATCATTTCAAACTCAGTCAATGTTATACTCGATGTCTGGCTTATCTTTGGTTGGGCTGGTTTTGAATTTGCTGGAAGAACCTGGTTGGCTGCTCCTGAAATGGGTGTAACTGGTGCTGCGATCGGCACAAGTGTTGCAACATTCTTGAACTTCCTCATCATGGCAGCATGGGCAATATTCCCTGCTTACGGCAGAAAACATTATAAAATCCATGTCCCTAGAAAAATCGATTTCAAGATTATCAAAAGAGCATTTGTTGTAGGTATGCCTGCCTCAATGTCGGGATTTATTGATATGGTCGGGTTTGCTATCTTCACGATTCTGATTGGAAGGAATGGTGCAGTTGCGCTTGCAACCAGTCAAATCCAGGTGCAGTTACTATCGTTTTCATTTATGCCGATGTGGGGACTGACCATTGCTGGCTCAGTTTTAATGGGTAACCTTGTTGGCAAAGGCGACCACGATAAAGCCGCAATGTATGGCAGACAAACCTATAAAATGGGATTGTATTACAGCATTACCCTGGCTGTAATTCTGATTCTGCTTGGTGGGAATATTTACAAGATTTTCACACCAGATCCTGCAATACTTGCATTTGCTGCAACCATGGTTCCACTTGCTGCATTGTTCCAGATTTTCGATGGTGCACGCATGATTGGCAACGGCCTACTCACAGGAGCGGGAGATACAAAACCTGCAATGCTGATTGCATTCTTTATCGGTTGGCTTGTATTCCTACCCCTGACCTGGTA
>JAAESD010000414.1 GCA_024229695.1 bacterium | reverse complement strand
TTTATTCTTAAACAATCAAATAAATTGAGTAACAACCTCATCCGGCATAATGCCATTGGAGTAAAATGAGCCTCGGTAAAAAAGATTTTCTGTCTATTGCAGATCATACAACTGAAGACCTGCGTAAAATTCTGGAGCTTGCAAAGGAACAAAAGCCATTAGCGCGTGACCATAAATTGCCTCACACGCATCCAAATCGGACTATGGGGTGTGTTTTTGCAAAGCCAAGTTTGAGAACACGTATCAGTTTTGAAACTGCCGTAATGCAGCTGGGTGGAAATTCACTTTTTATAACTGACCAGGAAATTGGTATCGGCAAACGTGAATCAATTTATGATGTAGCTAAAGTTATGAGCAGGTTTGTAGATGCAATTATGATCCGCTGGTATGATCATGATGAAGTTGTGCAACTTGCAAAACATTCTGACATTCCAATCATCAACGGATTAACAGACTTGAACCACCCATGTCAGGTAATGGGTGACATTCTGACTATCGAAGAGCATCTAGGCTCTATCGACAATAAGACTGTCGTTATGGTTGGAGATGGTAATAATCTTGCAAACAGCTGGATCAACGCTGCTCGCAGATTCCCATTCAACTTTGTCATCGCTTGTCCTGAAGGATATGAACCTGATGAAGCAGTTATGTCTGCTGCTGAAAAAGACGGTGCTTCTTTCTGTGTCACAAATGATCCAGTAGATGCTGTCAAAGGTGCACATGTAATTTACAGTGATGCATTCTATAGCATGGGCCAGGAGGAAGAAGCAATCAAGCGTCGTAAAGACTTTGCCGATTTCCGCATTACCAATGAATTATTATCTGCGGCTGACCCAAATCATATTGTCATGCATTGTCTGCCCGCTCACCGTGGTGAAGAAATCACTGACGAAGTCATGGATGGCAAACATTCTGTTGTCTTTGATGAAGCTGAGAATCGCCAACATGCTCAACGCGCTATCATAGCTTTGTTGATGAAATAATGAAGCACTACTGGCATTCAATAACTCCACTGGCAACACTGCTTGTTGTTTTATATCTGTTTGCCGGTTGTGCAACGATGGAACAACCAACCGGGGGACCAGCTGATACTGTTCCTCCGGAACTTGTTGATTTCTATCCAGATTCGGCAGCTGTCAATGTCCCTGTTGATACTCAATTGGCTTTTCTTTTTTCAGAGAAAGTTAAACCTGTAGACCCGGAACGAATGTTTGAATTCTACCCAGAACTTGACATCAAGTCTGGCAGTTGGTCAAAACGGCAGCAGGTAAAAATCAACCTTGAAACCGCATTGCCTCCAGATACTACAATTGTTGTTACACTAGCTAAAGGGTATATGGATGTTCATGGATTTGCTGCTGACAAAACAGTTGTTTTTCCATTTTCAACTGGTGCTTCTATAGATTCCTGTTCTATTTCTGGGAAGCTGACCATGAATAATGGCCCGGTTATATCTGGACTCCTTGAACTTTATTCTATTCCACCAGACAGTATTGAATATTTTCAGCAAGATCCGTTGCGCAGAGCCAGTACCGATTCACTTGGTTTTTACCATTTTCAGTGGCTACCAACTGATGGCGGCCCTTATCTGATCCGCGCTTTCAGCGACAATAATGCTGATCGACGACCTGGTGACAATGAAGCAACAAGATTACTTCCTGGAGAGATAACTCAAACAGCTCAGTTTGTTGACAATGGTGAAACTGTAATATTTGCACCAAGCACGCCAGGTACTCTTTCCACGATTGTTGATGTCCCGTTACCTGAAGATCTGGTTGTATTTTCATGGACAGAGAATGTCGGGGAAGATGATGACCCCTGGACTCCAGACGACGTAACATTTTCGAGTATTGCCCAGTCCGTAGCATTGAATGACACTTTGGTTTTCGATGAAGCCGGTCCAGGGAATGTCAGAGTATTCTTCTTTGCTGATGTCAACAGTGATACACTTTTCAGCATTTTACCTGATTCAGTATCTACAGATTCTGTACAATATTATTTTGAACCGCACTTAGTAATAGAAAATGTGTTTATTGAACCCGGTCTTCCTGAAACTTTCAATATGACTGCATGGCCAGATACACTGGTTCCTGCGATTCCTGATTCTTTAGAACAAGAGTAATATTATGGCTACTTTGAAATTCACAAAAATGCACGGTGCAGGGAATGATTTCATTGTTATTTCCGATCTAGATTTAGAAGCCGCCTCTGTGCAACTGACAGCTCCAGTTATTGAAGCACTCTGCAACAGACAGCTCGGCATTGGTGCTGATGGCTTGATCATTGTTGCTTATGATTTCGAACTTGATTTTAAAATGATTTACTTCAATTCAGATGGATATGAAGCTGAGATGTGTGGTAATGGAGCTCGATGCGCTTTTGCTTTTGCCAACAAACTCGGAATGGTCAGCGATATCGGAGTATTTGCTACAGGCTCCGGCCCAATAAATGGATCTGTAGGCCCTGATTTTGTAAAGGTATCTTTACCGCCCACTAAAGCTCCAGATCTTGATTATACTCTTGATTCTGGTTCAAAAGTACATTTAGCAAATACTGGCGTACCTCATGCTGTGCTAATTTCTGATTCTGTATCTGAGGTAAATTTAAAAGATCTTGGACCACATATAAGATATGATGCTGCTTTTGAACCCGATGGCGCTAATGTAAATTGGGTGGAAAAACTGGATAACAACTCATACAAAATCAGAACTTATGAACGCGGTGTTGAAGCTGAAACTTTAGCGTGCGGTACTGGAGCATCTGCATCTGCATTGGTTTTATATTGTCTTGGCCAAGCATCAACACCAGTAGCTTTGCTTACAGAAGGTGGAGACAAATTGGTTGTCGATATTGAAGAAAATGACGGGCTGTACAATTTGAATCTAACTGGCCCCGCAACGATCGCTTTTACTGGAGAGGTTGAAATAAATGACTAATAGAACCTTTGAAATGCCTGATGGTATTTACACTGCATTGGTGACTCCTTTTCTCAACAACGAACTGGACAAAGCTGCATGGGAAAGACTGGTTGCAAGGCAGATAGATGCTGGTGTTTCCGGAATTGTTCCAGTTGGATGTACTGGTGAAGCTGCAGCGCTTTCATTGGCTGAGCGTGAATGGATGATCAGAACTTCAGTTGAAATGGCTGCTGGCAAATGTATCGTAGTAGCTGGAAGTGGCACAAACGTAACTGCTTCAACAATTGAAATGACAGCTCTTGTAAAAGAGTGGGGTGCTGATGTCGCAATGCTCATTTCTCCCTACTATAATAAGCCTCAGCAAAGTGGTCTTGCAGCCCATTATCGTACAGCTGCAGAAAATGTAGATATTCCAATTCTGCTTTACAATGTACCCGGCAGAACTGGAGTTAATCTGTTACCCGAAACTGTTGCATCGCTGGATGATGTTCCAAATATAATTGCTGTGAAAGAGGCATGTGGAAATCTGCAACAGATAGAAACGTTAATCGGAACATGTGACTTGAAAGTATTTTCAGGCGACGATGGTTTGAATTTCAATATATTCGGACTGGGCGCCAGAGGTGCAGTTTCTGTTGTGAGTAATATAATTCCTGTTCCGTTGGTTGATATGTGGAATGCATGGGAGCAAGGGGACATCTCTAAGGCATGGTGGATATCGAGACAACTTGATTCTGTTTGCAAGGCATGTTTTGTGGAATCAAATCCAGTCCCTGTAAAACAACTTCTGGCCAACGCAAAACTATGCGGACCAGAGCCAAGGCTCCCTCTGGTTACATGCAGCCAGAACACGCTTCAGTTTCTTGAAAACTTTTTTAATGAAACCATCAGCCCAATATTGAATGGGGATCAATAATGATTAATGTGGTAGTTCATGGAGCAGAAGGCAGAATGGGTTTATTGATTGCTGATCTTGTTAATCAATCACATGATCTCAAACTGACTGCATTGGTTACTGAACCAGGGAAAAACCAGCCTGCAGGCTTATTTCACCCTGAGCTTCCGTTGATTGGTCAGGATTCAATGGGTGAGTCTATTGCTGACAATTCAGTAATCATTGATTTCTCATTACCAGCAGCACTGGATGGACTGCTAGATGCTGCTTCTGCGACAAATTCTAAGTTGGTTATAGGTACTACAGGTTATTCAGACCCTCAACTGCAATCAATTAAAGATTTTTCAAAAACTCATTCTGTAGTTCTTGCTTCAAATTATTCGATTGGAATTCCTGCAATAGGTTCACTGATTAGCAAGTTGGCAGAGATACTTCCAGATGGGTTTATGCCTGAGCTTACTGAAACTCACCATCGGCATAAAATCGATATGCCAAGCGGAACTGCAAAAACTTTAGTCAGTAAATGGAGTGATTCCAGAAACTGTGAAAAAGTGCCAACTCATTCATTGAGAATTGGTGGTGTCATCGGAGAGCATAAACTGACAATTTCGGATGACGAAGAAACAATCGAGATTACTCACAGAGCTCATTCGCGCAAAACTTTCCTTCGTGGGATTATACCCGCGGTGAAATTTGTGAATGAACAATCAGCAGGATTATTTTCAATGGAAGATGTTCTTGC
>JAAESD010000413.1 GCA_024229695.1 bacterium | reverse complement strand
TAACCCAACACTGCAAGGGACTTGCTGACACGGCGTTTGTTTTGAGCGGGGTATTTCTAAAGTCATTTTTGCAACTCAAGGGCATTGCCATTTGTCCCGCAAGCCCCTGAATTCAAACGTTATGTTACAACCCCAAAAACTGTATCGAAACTCCGCACAGCAGGATAGTTGTACCAGCAATAATATGAGAGTATTTCTGAACTTTTTTAATCGGTTTGAAACTGAACCCAAGAATCGATATCATCACAATTGCCAGCATCGTAGCAACAGTAACCAGTGCAAAACTGCCAGTTACCAGTAATACCCCAGTGAGGTTACTTTTTGCAGCTGGGTACATCAGAAGCGGAACCAAAGGTTCACACGGACCAAAGACAAATATTGTGAACAGAACCCATGGCGTGATGTTTTTTTGTTCAACATTATGTGCGTGGGCATGGTCGCTGTGGTGAGTGTGGGTGTGGGAGTGGAGTACTCCATCGTGAAAATGTTCGTGATGGTGAGTTTTGTTTTTGTAGAGCTGTCTAAATCCCCAGGTCGTATAAATAATTCCAAAAGTAATCAGGCCCCAGGCTGCAATTGTACCTCTGAACGATTCAATTGTTTCGATATTTGTAATCGCCAGCCCAGCTGCTATTCCAATAGCACCTAGCACAATTGACCCCAGAACATGACCAATTCCACAGCTGATAGTAACCAGGACAGTTTTGCGCAGAGACCAGTTCCGGGACTTTGACATCGCAATAAATGGGAGGTAGTGATCAGGGCCTAACAG
This sequence comes from bacterium, assembly GCA_024229695.1. Taxonomy (GTDB): domain Bacteria; phylum Krumholzibacteriota; class Krumholzibacteriia; order LZORAL124-64-63; family LZORAL124-64-63; genus JABIBH01. The sequence continues at coordinate 443 of JAAESD010000413.1, read as the reverse complement.
GGTATGAAAAAACGCAATTGATATTGCAGTTACTATCAGTGCTGTAATCTCAGGTGTCATTATCTGCCCCTTTCAAACTGTATTATGACGACTAAAAAGCAATTGTCAAGAAACTAACAGGTTGCTAAATATTTGAGATGTGGCAATGTGTAAATAACAAAGAAGATTGAGGTATTATGACTGACTTTTCAGAATTTTCAAGCCACGAGCGGTGGATGCGAGTAGCGGTAAATGAGGCGCAACTTGCAGCCGAGTCTGGCGATGTGCCGATAGGTGCTGTAATCGTGCTGAACGGATCAATAATTGGTAAAGGCCATAATCAGGTTGAGCAACTTGGCGACCCGACGGCTCATGCGGAGATATTGGCAATCGGTGCTGCAGCAAATTCCATAGGGGATTGGCGATTGGATGAGTGCACGCTTTATTCAACGCTTGAGCCATGT
>JAAESD010000412.1 GCA_024229695.1 bacterium | reverse complement strand
GGAAATGTCGTCTAACTCTATCGCTGTCTTCAGCTAAAATTCTGAAGGAATCTCCAAATCTGAAAAACTCTGAATCTGTAAACTCTTTGTGGAACTCGTTGAGCATTTTTGCCATCTCGTCACCGGCATCTGTCATGTTCCAGGATAACCCCATAATTCCATCAGTTAGGGTTAATCTGGCATCTTTCAGAACTGCATCTTCGGCAACCTCATCTTTGGCATCAAAGGAATCAGCATATCGCTTTATGGCAACTACTATGGTGTTCAGATTGACAGAATTTCCTAGCGTTTTTTCAACGTCAGGCTGGATTTTGACTGCTAAAGCGGTATAGTTGATGAGATCCATCTTCATGCACTCGTAAACTGAACGGTTTCTAGTAATGATTTCTCGCACAACTTCAGGCACAGAAACACCGGTAGTTCTCATAGATTATAATATGTATGACAGTTATAATAACATTATGTAATTATAGGCATAATTTGTAACTATCCTCATGAATAGAAAATAAAACTTATATAATGTCATACATATTACATTATAGAGGTAAATATGACAACGTTTAACAACGAAATCAATAGAATCTTCAAAGAAATGTCACGCTCCTTTGGAAGTGTAGATGACATCTTTGAGGCTCTACAAAACACTAACGGGGCTTCCGGTCCAATCTATTACGGTTATACCATGACCGTTGGACCTGATGGAAAACCCGTTATCCAAGAGTACGGAAATGTCAAGCCAGACAGTTTACCTACTACAGACGCTTGCGGATGTGCCAACCAACCACCTGCAGCTACTGCCGAGAAAAGAGAACCTCTGATAGACACCTTGGTTGACGACAAGGAACAAACTCTCAAGATTGTTGCCGAGATGCCAGGTGTTG
>JAAESD010000411.1 GCA_024229695.1 bacterium | reverse complement strand
TGCAAACAGTGAAGTGCCATTACCAGTTGTCAGTGGTAATGTCTCTCTCTATAACCAGAGCAAAAGCGGCAAAAGCGTTGCTCCATCACCAATCTGTGCTTGTGTTGCCAATGTAAAAGATATTTCAAATTGTCGATCTATGCATTTGAAGGATCCAGGCAATAGACTAATTCTAATTGGTGCACCAACTGCTGAATTGGGTGCAACTCTCTATCAAAGTAATGGTGGTCTGGCGGGAACTGCGGGAGTTCCTCAACCCGACTTACCAGCATTCCGAGCTGAGATAAATGCAGTATGTAGCCTGGTTGAAGCAGGGCTTGTTCAATCGGCGCATGATATCAGCGATGGTGGAATTGCAGTCGCAATTACTGAAATGTGCATCGGCCAGACAACTCATGAACATCTGGGAGCTAACATTGCTGTTCCTGAAGAACTTTCGCACCTGACTGAACGTGAATTTCTGTTCAGTGAACGCGGGGGATTCATTGTTGAAGTTCGTGAAGAAGATTTTGAATCGGCAGAGAAGATTTTAACTGGA
>JAAESD010000410.1 GCA_024229695.1 bacterium | reverse complement strand
CTATAGATGGCTAGACGATCAAGACCTCCAGTATACAGAGGCAAGGCTCTAGGGGGCAAACGTCCTTCTAATGGTCGTAAGAACTGGCAGAAACAGAATCTTGCGGCTATAATGCACTTCCGCAGACAACCTGAAGAAGAAGTAGCTCTCATTGTTGACAATGCTGAACATACTTACGTTTATGAAGCAATCACGGGTTCTGGTGACATTATGCTCACTGGTGAAGGTGATATATTAATTTTTAATCCTTAAAGGAAAAAACAATGGCAACTAAAAAAATATCAGAACTGACTGCTCTTACTACTCCGGTGGGGACAGAGCAGCTAGTTGTTGAAGAAGCAGGCGGTACTTCTAAGAAGATTACTGCTGAAGATTTATTCGCAGGCGATAACGTCAAAGCAAAATTCGGTGATAGTGATGACCTACAGATTTATCATGATGGGTCTAATAGTTATGTCAAAGATGCAGGAACAGGAAACTTAAGAATACAAGCTGGTAATCTACAACTTACAAGAGCAGACGGTACTCAAAATTATTTGACAGCTAATACAGGTTCAGAAGTGGCATTGTATCATGCAGGCTCTAATAAACTAGCCACCAGCTCATCTGGGGTCGATATTACAGGCACAGTTAGGGGTGCTGTGGTAGCTTATTCCGCTAACCAAAATGCTCCTTATTTAATTGCAGGAACCGCAGGATATACTGGAGCAACTACAAATTGGAACACCTACGGAATTCAACACCGTATAAAAACTAACTCAGGCGGCACTCCTCGTGTAACTATTGATAACTATACTGGCGAGCAGTGGTCGCTGAATGCCTCTGGTGGCATGGTTTTAACTCCAACTGGCACAGACGGACATGCAATATTTAACGAAGATGGTATAGACGTAGACTTCCGTGTCGAGAGTGACAACAACTCACATATGCTCTTTGTCGATGGTGGTAATGATCGAGTTCAGTTTGGCTCCTCTGCAAATATTGAAAACAATCGTGTTCAAGTTACAGCACCAAAAACTTTAGTCTCTGGAATCCCGCAACAGTCGCTAGGGGTAAATGACGCCACAGCAATGGCTGAAGGCGTTGGTGGGTCTATAGACTTCGCTGGTCAGTACCTTTCAGATGGGACTTACACGAGTTTCGCCAGTGTTGAAGCCTATAAGACTACTGGCGTGAGCGGAAACTTCGATGGAACACTTGTACTTAAAGCAAGAAAACATGGCGGAGACCAAGTAGATAAACTCCGTCTTAACCATTCTGAAGCTGTGTTCAACGAAGATGGTTTAGATACGGACTTCCGCGTTGAGAGTGACAGCAACACTCATATGCTGTTTGTTGATGGTGGTAATAACAGCGTAGGTATAGGAACAGGAACTGTTGGAAACTCTACTTTAGAAGTTTTATCTACTGGTGTAGATGGCACATTTGCAAACGCCATCGGCTTCCAATATATAGGAAACTCTAACGAAGCCAATACAATATCAACTGCCGTTTCAAGTAATGCTGGAAAGTCTGGTTTTAAGTTTAATGTTTCAGATGGCGGTGGCTCTTCCGGAAAGACAAGCGTAGCCAAGTTTGTTAGAAATGAAGTTTCATTTAACGATGACAGCAACGACCAAGACTTCCGCGTTGAGAGCGACAGCCTTACCCATGCGTTGTTTG
>JAAESD010000409.1 GCA_024229695.1 bacterium | reverse complement strand
TCCCGCCAGTGTCTATTCAAAGTCAAATTGGTATCAACATAAGCTGGTACAGGATCAATCGATGGGCAGTTATCATCGGCATGTCTGCCATCAAGTCTGGGAGCATCGACCTCAACAGTTGTTTTACCAACAATCACAGCATCACACCATCGTCGAAGTTTATGAACTTGCTGTTTTGTTTCCGGACCAGTTAAAAAATATGCTTTATCTCTTTGCTCCAACCCTGGGGCCAGGAAGCCATCACTGGATTCTGCGGTCTTCAATAGTACATAGGGTTTCCGAAAAGAATCCGTAGCAACAAAAGGCCAAACCTGATTCAAGGCACATGCACTGTTAACGCCAACCTCTACTTCAATTCCAGCTTCTCTGATTGCTGAAATCCCGCCGCCAGAAACTCCTGAATTGGGGTCAAGCATTGCAATTACAACTCGATCAACTCCGGATTCAATTACTCGCGCGGAACACGGAGGAGTTCTGCCATGATGATTACACGGCTCAAGTGTGCAATACAGAGTTGCACCTTTTGCAAGTTCGCCAGCCTGGTCCAAAGCTTTTCGTTCTGCGTGAGCAGTTCCTGCTCCAAAATGTGCACCACTGCCGACAACTTCACCATCGCGCACAACAACTGCCCCAACTGGAGGGTTGGGCCATGGTCTTTGCGGAATATTTGCTGCCAGTTCATTAGCAACTTTCATCCACTTGATGTCGATAGCATTACTCAATTGCACCTTACGGCGATAACGGAAGTCAGATACAGAGGTACGAACAGGAGAAAACGGCACACCAGGAAACGGCGCGCGCTTTGCAACTTCTCCCATCCAGACTGTAACTGTCGGCTTCGGAATTTAACCGAATCAGCATCACAGAGTTAAATCTGATCAGCTCGCGGGCTATACCGCCGGTGGGGACTTCCACCCCGCCCTGAAGTTGTTGGATATTGTGTTTTTGTTGCCTTAAGCAACCTCTATAATAATAAATCTATTTTCTGTGTGCGTCAAGATTGGTTGGCATCTGAAATACTGAAAAGAGTTTCTGCAAAAGCATCGGCATCAAACTCTGCAATGTCATCAACTTGTTCTCCAACACCGATGTATTTAACGGGAACTCCCAGATCTTCAGCTATTGCTACAACTATTCCACCTCTTGCAGTTCCATCCAGCTTGGTAAGGAACAATCCATCAACAGGTACAGTTTCAGTAAAGGATTTTGCCTGTTGTAATCCGTTATGGCCAGTGTTTGCATCAACAACCAACAGCGTCTCGGGAAGCGTTCCTGTCTTGGAAATAATCACTCTTGCAACTTTACCAAGTTCATCCATCAAATTGGTTTTTGTATGTAATCGACCAGCAGTGTCAACAATCACAGTATTGATATTCCTGGCCTTGGCTGCACTTATCGCATCAAACACAACAGCAGCGGGGTCAGCATTTTGTCCCTGCTGAATACAATCAACACCAACTCTTTCGGACCATAATTTCAATTGAGCAACAGCCGCAGCACGAAAAGTATCTGCAGCAGCAACCAGTACAGTCTCACCATTGGCCTTTAAATGTGCTGCCAGTTTCCCAATCGATGTAGTTTTGCCAGTGCCATTAACACCGACAACAAAAATTACTCGTGGAGCATCTGGTATCGGTTCGATATCCTGTTTTTTCTTGCCCTTGCCTGTTGCAAGCTCCCAGGAAGCCGATTGTTTTTTCGGTTTTGCACTTGTCAGAGTATCACTGATGTCATTTCTGATAACTTCGAGCACGCTCTCCAGATCAGCTTCACCACCAGCCTCTTTCAGACGCTTTTCAATATTGGATACAATCCGTGTGGAAGTTTTTACGCCCAGATCCGAGCTGATTAAAATTTCTTCAATCTCTTCAAGGGTTTCTACATCCAGCTTCACTTTTCCTGAAAACAAATCACCCAGCTTGCCAAACATATTGCTGCGTGTTTTCGCCAACCCTTTTTTTAATTTCCCGAAACCCAATACCATTATTCCCCAGCTTCCATCGTTATTCTCGATTTTTCTTCTTTTGCAATCATCGCATCAGCTTCTTCACTACTGATTTCATTTTCTATCAAATCAATTTCATGTCGACGGGCAGCTATTACCTTGCCAAGTGCCAGATCGTCATCAGCAGCATCGGCGACATCCTGGAAATTAACCGACACTAAACTACTGACACCTTTTTCCATCATGGTTATACCATAAAGATGATTTGCCGCTTCCATTGTCAGTTTGTTATGAGTAACGACAAGGAACTGTGTGCTCTCGGAAAACTCCTCAAGCATCTTTACAAACCGAGTGACATTCTCATCGTCCAGTGGCGCATCTGCCTCATCCAGCAAACAGAATGGTGAAGGTTTTACAAGGTATACTGCAAATAGCAAAGCCAGAGCAGTCATGCATCGTTCACCACCGGAAAGTAATCTGATCTGGTCAACTCTCTTGCCTTTAGGCTGCGCAACAACCTTGATCTGACTCTCGAGTGGATCATCAGTTCTTAGTTGCAATAAATCTGCACGGCCGCCATTGAACAAGGTCTGAAATACAGCTATGTAGTTCTTGCGAACTTCATCAAAGGTAGTCTGGAACATGTCGCTTGCTGTACGATTTATCTGGCCGATGGTTGAAGTTAAATCACTTCGAGCTTTCTCAACATCGGCAAGCTGTTCTTCAAGGAAATTGAATCGTTCATTTTTCTGTTCATACTCTTCAACTGCAAGGTGGTTAACCGCTCCCAGTGAACCAATCTTGCGACGCCCATCTTCAAGAATGGAAGTTGCCTGAGAAACCTGAAAAACACCTTCGTCCATTTCAAGTTCTTTAGGAATTGCTTCAGGATCAATGGAACGGACTAATTCCCGGAATGTTCCTTTGTACTGGTCTTCAATTCTCTCTACAATATTTGCTGCGCGGACTTCAATGGTGGCAAGCTCGGTCTCAGATTCGTGCACACCTTCCCGGCAACCAATTCGCTTATCTTCAATTTCTTTAACTCTATCGTGCCAAGCAGCTGTTTCATTATGAATTGTACTGATAGAATCAGTAGCAGTACGAACCAGAAGTCTTCTGCGCTCTCGTTCATCGATACCATCGGTAACAACCAGGCGCTTCTCTTCCATCTCGACTTCCATCAACTTGACCTCATTAAGATCCTGGTCATTTTCCTGGATAAGTCTTTCCTCAGAAGAATCCAGAGAAGCAATGGTTTCGCGTCGATGTTCCAGGGCAGTATCAAGCTCCCGCAACTCACCTTGTTTGTTTGAATAATCCAGTTTTAGTTCAGAAATTGATGACCGCAATCCATCCCGATCCTGCTCTCCAGACTTTACTTTGATTTTAAGATCGTCCAGCAACATGCCACTGTCATTGCGTTGCCTGCCTGCAGTATTTAAACTTTCGATAAGTTTTTCTTTTTGTTGTTCATAATTTTCCAACGAACTTTTTGCATCATTATGTTCATTAACAATTGCCAACAACCTGTGATCGCCGGCTTCTTTTCTACTTCTGGCTCCGGCAAGATCTCCGTGAGCCATGGAAATTTCCACATCGAGTTCAGACAGTTGATTTTTACCAGATTCAACTTTTAATGATAATTCCTTTGAGAGGTCTCTGGCATTCACAAGAGTTACCAGATTTTGGGACAATTTCTCTGTCAGGCGAACAACATTACTATCAATTTCTTCCAATTTGTCGCCACGACCAAGCATCGACACTTCTTCAGACTGTCCCTGGCCACCACGGATAATTCCATCACTTGAAACAAGTAATCCTGATCGCGAAACATAGAAGCAATGCTCATTTGTGTTATGCGATGCAGCAGCCATAACCGCATTGTTGTCATCAGCATAAAGCCAAGTTCTGGCAAGAAGCCATTTAAGGTGACTGGAATCGAGGCCTGCACCATTAACAACTTCAAGAGCAGATTTTCCACCAACAGGAGCGTCTCCAGACGGTGTCGATTTCAACGACTCGGAAAGTAAAAAGTTGGCAACACCGCTGTTACCTTCACGCAGTTCAGCAACAAGCTGCATTGCAGTTTCACTGGAGTCCACAACCACGGAATCAAGCAGTCCACTTAAAACCGTTTCAACAGCTGCACTCCATTCGGAATCTACGCTGATGTTATCAGCAAGACTACCAATCACACTTTGATTGTCTCTGTTTTTCTGGAGAATAGCTTTAGCCGCTCCACCAAAACCGTGATAGCTGTCTTTTATTTTTTTCAGCAACTCACGCTTGTTTTTCAGCGACTCGAGATTGGCTTCCAGGGAAGCATCTTCCCTGTTCAAAGTATCAATCAGGTCCCGTTGCTCTTCCCGAAGCTTTTCAACACCGGACAGTTCCAACAATAATTCAGTACGCTTACCTGATAGTTCTTCCTGCTTGGCTTCAAGTCCACCAAAGGCAGAAGCTTCCTGCTCCTGTTTCTCATTTAGTTGTAATTGTTCCTGGTCAAGGGAACGCAATTGTTCCCGTCGATTTTCAATTCTAACTTCAATTTCGCGCAGCTCACTTTTACCGTGACTATCCTGCTCGATAAATTCGATGTTCATCTGAGAGGCACGTTCCAGAGACTGCCTGTCTTTTGAAAACCGGGATTCCATTAAATCCAGATCTTCCTGCATAGTGGCAATATCGCGCTTCAACAAATCGACAGAAGTCGTTATATCAGATTTTCTACTCTTGAGATCCAGCAATTCCGATTGCATTTTCTCTCTACGAGAGCGAACTGAAGAGAGCTCAGTTGTATTATCTTCAAATCGCTTCCGATGGTCTTCAACCCGATGCTCAAGCAATAAAACCCGTTGCTCGGAATTTTGCAGTTCAGATTCAAATACTCGCAGGGATTCTTCAAGCCCTTGTCTTTCTGCCTCTCGCTCTTCTACAGCAGGACGCGTGGACTCTATCTGTGCCCTCAATCCAGCCAATTCACCAGAATCGGCCTCAAGCAGAACATTCATCTCCTGCTTTTTATCGCTGAGTTCCTTGGTCCGTTTTTCCATTTCAACTATAGAACGACGAGCAAGCATCAAATCCAGTACACGGTTTTGCTGATACAATTTCCGATACCTGCGTGCCTTGCCAACCTGGCGTTGCAACGATCTGACTTCCCGACCAATTTCTTCAATAATATCACGCAGCCTGAGCAGATCCTGCTCAGTTTGATCAAGCTTTCTCTGAGCCTCTTTACGCTTGGCCTTGTACTTGATTATACCAGCGCCTTCTTCAATCAACAGCCTGACTTCCTGTGAATTATCCTGAAGAACTCGACTGATTTTTTCCTGCTCAATCACACTGTACGCAGTGTTATTCACACCACTATCAAAAAACAGTTCACGCAAATCTTTTAAACGCACAGGAGAGTTATTCAAGAAATACTGTCCAGCACCATCTCTGGCTACACGACGCTTAACCGCTACTTCATCAAAATCGATTTTCAGCGCACGTTCTTCATTGGAAAAAACCAGAACTACTTCACAAAGACCAACCGGCTTTCGTTTAGCTGTCCCTTTAAAAATAATGTCGTCCATCTTTTCGCCACGAAGTTGCTTGGCACTCTGTTCACCCAAGACCCAGCGAATTGCATCAACAATATTACTTTTACCACAACCATTGGGACCAAGTATCGCAGTTATACCTTCATCGAATTCCAGGACTGTCCTGTCGACGAAAGATTTAAACCCAAACATTTCTACGCGCTTCAGTTTCAAAACTGTGCCTTCCGTGTTACTTATTTGATGTCACTGATTTTCTTCAAATCTGTCCAGCGCTCACCAATTATTACCAGCAGCGAATCTATTTCAGCATTCGCCAATTCTCTGCTGGGGAAATTACCTACATAAACTCTAACCCAACCGTCTGCACATTGAATGTACCTGCCTGCAATATCATTCGATGCTAAAACTTCCAACTCTGCAACTGCCTTGACCGTATCCTGGTAGGATGAAATATGGAATGTATATGAATCGCCAGCAGGTGGAGCAGAATAATACCCTGCTTCAACAATCTCCAGAGGCTCTTCAACAACTGGTTCTTCTACAACTTGTTCTTCTACGATGACATCTTCTTGAACTTCAGGCATTGTATCCACTGCAACCGGCACCAGCTCAGCCGTAGTTATAATTTCTTCAGGTTGCTCTGTACTCACAACTTCAACAGCCGACTCTGTTTCACCAGGAGCTATCAGTGTATTTACAAACCATATGCCAAGAGCTACAACAATAACAAACATCACTAACAGAATGATCTTCAATACATTTGATGACCCTTCTTTTGCAACAGGTTCTTCCACCGCAACAGGAACATTTATATCGATAACTGCATATGGCTCTATCTTTTGAACAGCCAACTCATCCAGCACATTTTCGTCGGAGCCAGCATCAAGACAGACGATTTTCTGCCCAGCAACTGCTCTCCAAACGGTAGCAGCAGAATCACACAAATATATTACGATATCAGATTGGTCACGAAGTGTTGAATCCAGTTGCACAACCTCATCAGTTGTTGGCCGATTGGGAACATATGATCCAGCCCCAAGCAACCGTCCATTTTCAGACCATGGCAGTTCCACCGATGCATAATTCAACGACACACCGTAGCGAACCATATCGATCCAGCCTTCAACGGCTTCCCTGTCAGCAAAACTGCTCAACAAAGAAGCGTCACTATCAGCATCGACAACTATTACACTCTTACCGTTTTCACAAGCCAGTTTTGCAGCAGCAAGAGCTGCTACCATCCTCACTGATGCAGATTCTTTATCTCCGACAAAAAACCAGTTTTTCTGTTTACTGTCACTCAACAAATCAGAAACAAGAGTCGCGACAGATTCTCCAGAAATTATTTCTTCAATATCATTCCAAAACTCAGCACCAGTTTTCAATGACGCTTCATCAAATCTGATATCAGTTTGTACAGTTACGTAACTAGTCATTTAGTGCTGCCCTTGAATGCCTGTGATATTAAATCCTGCAATAATATAATATCCTGCTGAGGAATCGATCGGAAATCTATTGCCAACCCTTTTTTGCTGATCCTTGCCAATAAAGCCGGGTTGCCTCTGCGCATACGCAGGTGGCACTCTTCCAGTTCATTGTGAGGTCCAGTAAATTGTAGCATCACTGTATCAAGCTCCGATTCAGAAAAGCTACCGCCGCCAACACTCGCTTTGCCTGTTACAATTTCAGAATTCCATCCGGTTGGCATAGTAAGCTCTGCATTCAGCTTCTCTGCAGAATCACGCATTGATTTTTCATCCCTTGATAACAACTGCAAGGTCGGCACATTTTCCAGGTGATCACCGGAAAGATAATGAGTTAATGTGCCATCTAATGCTGCAAGCGTTGTTTTGTCGACGCGTAGTGCTCTTCGCAATGGATGATTACGCATCGACTTGATCAATTCTGCTCGACCAAATACCACACCTGCCTGTCCACCACCAAAAAGCTTGTCACCACTACAGGTAACAACGTCAGCTCCGGTTGCCATATCCTCATGCAACACAGCGTGAGCAGGCAAACCAAAATCTTCAACAGGATGAAGCAAGCCACTTCCCGCATCGTAAATCAGTGTATTGCCATTTTCCCGACACAGCCCGGATAGCTCGCTCAACGAAACTTCTTCAGTAAATCCTGATAGAGAAAAGTTGCTACGGTGAACTTTTAAAACAATAGCACCAGGAGTCAAAGCTTTACGATAATCATCAATCGACGTGCGATTTGTAGTTCCAATTTCAACCAACTGACAGCCTGTTTCAGACAAGATTTCGTGTAGTCTGAAACTGCCACCGATTGCAACTATTTCACCGCGAGATAGAATAACTTTACCACCATCACCAGCGCATGCTCGAATTGAAAGCCACAATGCAGCAGCATTATTATTTACAACCAAGGCATCTTCTGATCCAGCTAAAAGTGCAGCTTTTCTCTCAACTCCACGGCCACGATGTCCTCGTAAACCTTGTACGAGATCCATTTCAAGATCCACATTCCCGGAAGCAGCAATCTGCATCCAGTCGATGGCGCGTTCCGGGTAAACAGACCGTCCGAGATTTGTGTGAACTACAACACCAGTTGCATTTATAACTTTGCGCATTGAGCTGCCGGTTAATTTCTTATATTCCTGAAGAACAGACTCAACTGATCTTTCAGTCAATACAGCCTTGTTTATCTCACCTGAAATATTCCCTGTGATCAGATCATTTCGCATCACATCGACAACAGATTGCACCAACGACTTCAACCAAGTTCCAGAACTTGCAAGTTCAGCAATTCGTATATCTTCAAGCAAATTACCAACTGATGGCAGGTGCTTCAGTTGCGATTGATCCATTATTTCTCCGTGGCTGTTTATTCTAAATCTGAACAGCGTATAATCTACCAGAATGCAGCAGTTATGTCCAGTAATCCCCTTGCAGAATAAGGATTATTCGCATATTAGCGATACTAACTGGACAGTTTTCAATTCCAGAAGTAATGTACACAGGATAACAGGAGGAAAGAATGCTTTTGAGACATAAATTTTACTGTACAGCACTGTTGCTGGGGTTATTTCTAGGCTCATGTTCAAAGCCACCAGAAATAGAAATCGACAACACTGGCTACAATAACATTCCTGTTTCACTGCAAAATCTGGATACAAGTCCATTATCAGGCAAAACAATACTTCTGGACCCTGGACATGGCGGTTTTTTCAGAGGTGTTGTCGGCTTGAATGGCCTTTCCGAATCTGATGCCAATCTTGGTGTTGCCTTATATTTGCGCGGCCTGCTTGAATGGGCTGACTGTAAGGTGTACCTGACCAGAACTATCGACAGAGATTTCCTATGCCCCACTGATTCAACACTAGCCAAAGATTTAGCTGCCAGAGTTGCCATGATCGATTCCCTGTCACCAGATGTTTTCTTGTCACTGCATCACAACAGCAACGCATCTCTGGATCGACAAAAAAATGAGACGCAAACTTATTACCCGATAGGCAGAACCGGTGCTGATCTGGACCTTGCACGTTCAATACACAAACAATTGACCCACAGACTTGGGATTAAGCCAGCAAAAATTCTGCCCGGTAACTTCTTTGTTTTGCGGAACAGTTCTGTACCTTCGGTTCTGGGTGAGCCATCTATGCTATCCAACCCGGATGTCGAGGACAAGTTAGTCAAATCAGCCAAACTGGAGCTGGAAGCTCAGGCATATTTCCTTGGCCTGCTAGACTACTTTGCAGGCGGATCGCCTTCATGGACAGGGCCTCAGACAATAGCTACACAAATTGGTTCCAGAACAAAAATGACCTGGAAATTCGATGATTTGATTCCAGATTCACAACCTGACTTTTCCACTTTATCGTTAACTTTCAACAACAAACCAGTTATGCCAACACTTGCCGCAGACCTCAGTTCAATCAGCTACCTGCCACCCAAAACATTGGCACCCGGCAAGTATGCTCTGAAGGTTTCTGCTGCCAACAGACTTGGTCGCTCCACTCCTGACTTTACTTCAACGTACGAAGTTGTTGACTTACCTGAAAAACTAAAAATCGAGACAGTAAGAATCGAAGGCAGGCCTGAATATTTAGTACAATGGGAATGTATTGGTATCAGTTCAATGCCTTGCCTGACAGATGAACCTGTAATTCTTATGGAAAGTATTGAGCTTAATTCAGCAGTTCAAAGCTATGGATCACTCATCACGACCGATTCAGCCGATCTGAAAGCGACTTTAAATGGCCAGGATCTTCAGGTTGAAATTTCAAGCACTACTTTGCCCTCAACATTCAATTGGCTGACAGTTTCTCCTGCTGATATTCGTGTCTTTTCACGTTCAACCGGAAATACTTTCTTCAATAGTATTGCCACTGACAGAATACATTGGCTTGAGTCTGCCGGCTACCTGCCAGCTACAACCGACTCGACAACCGCTGTTGAAATGACTCCGCTAGTTCCATCGACCAAAGATTTGACTGTCGTGATAGACCCTGCTGGTGGTTCTGGAAATAGTCAGGGAACTGGCCCTCAGGGAACAACCGGTGCCGAATTGAACCTCGATATAGCCAGCAGAGTTGCAAATGCTTTACAAAAGCACGGTGCAACTGTTCACATACTTCGCACTAGTACCGAGATGCCTTTGGCTGAGCAAAAAATACTGGAAACCAATAATGTCGATGCAGACTTGTTCATCTCGATAACCAGAACCAGTTCAATGACATTACGACATCATCACAACAGCAGTGGCGGTGAGCTTTTTGCAACTCACTACTCTGCTTTTGCAGCCCCATTGGACTCAGTTGTTGTAACTCCAGCATACGATTATCTCCTGCGTCAAACTCCATGTCCTGCTGTAATAATCGGGTTGCCATCAGTCAAAGATGCTGCCTCAGAAATTTTACTTCTTGATTCCGTTTATTCTCAGGATCAGGCCACAGCAATTATTTCTGCTGTAATTGGTTTTGCATCCGGATCGGACCAGGCAATCGAAACATTTGCACCACACGATATTGAAGAATGCCATAACGCTGACCAAGTTCTTATTGATGGATATCTGCCATGGGTTCCCGGGCAACTTTGTGGAGTACCCGATTTACAACAAAATCATACTTTGGAAATACACAAAGGCGACCAGCATAAACTGATCGCCTTTGATAAAACTGTTCAATAAAGCAAATTGCTAATGAATGATAATTGTCTCCAGTGAGTCTGGTTGAACGGTCAAAGAATCAGATAGCGAATCGGCAACTGCAAATGCACCTTCATAGCGATCGATTGGGAAATTCACGATTTCGCCGCCAAGGAACATCCTAAGAGAGCTCTCCATTGTCTGAGCATCCATCTCCTGGTCGAGTCTATTTGTCAATCTACTTTCAAGATCAAGAGCCAAATCTTCTGGCCTTGAGAAACCGCCTTCACCTAAACTGTCCATGACCAACATTGTAGAAAGATAAGCTTTCCTGGCCACGATAGTTGCTTCCATAGGCAGGTCGCCCCTATCCCAATTTTGCTCGAAATAGGTAATCCACTCAGGAGGATACAACGCTGTATCGCTGGGAAACAGTGCTCTTTCAAGCATATTACCAACAGCAGATGCCAACTTGACGGAGTTCCACTCGCTTGGACCAAGAACCAGAGTACCAGTCCTGTAAAAATCTAGCTGTGGACCAATCATCATCATTTCATCAACTGATGCAGGTACAAAAATTACCTGTGGAACTTTTTTCGAAAGTTCATCCATTTCATCCCTGAAATCTGTAACATTTGCACCGTAGGAAACCGATGCAACTACTTCTCCACCCAAATCTACTACTTCATCGGCAAACGCCTGGTATCTACGCAACCCTTCAGGATTATCTGGATATAGAACTGCTACATTTTTCTTCAGAAGTACATCGATGGCAACTCGTGCCAACAATCTGGACTCAAACATGCCTGTCAGGTTTGGTTGAAATACCATTGGGCCGATTTCATTGATACGGTCATTTGTCGCAGTTGGAGAAATAACTGGTATTCCATATTGGTTAGCTACAATTGCAATCGATGTTGTGGAGGCACTTAGTAATCCACCAATAACAGCAATCGGTTTTTCTACAGTTAATAATTCTCTGGTTGCAAGGGCAGCTAAAACAGGGTCGCCACCAGTATCATGAGTTGAAAGGATATACTGACGCCAGCCTTTTTCCTCTGCACTCTGCTTTGCCAGCTTTGTCCCATCATAAAAAGCGTTTCCAAGAACGGTATACTTGCCGGTCGAAGGACAAAGTACCACAATGCGCGTAGCATCAATCCCGTCCTTAATATGTGGCTCATCTGATTCGGCAGGATAAACATATGCAGGATCTGCAAGAAGTTTGTCAGCCATAGCAAGCCATTCATTTTCAGGATCAGACTTTTTCAAAGTTGAATAAACTTCAGCTGCTTTACGAGGCCTGCGTTCATCCAGTAAAGATTGAATTTCAAGATATCCTAAATAAGGTCCCAGTCCCTTGTCGCCGCAGTCTTCGCGAATTGCACCAAGCTGGTCTGCAGAAAGTACATCAACAATTGTTGCCAAAGCCGAAACAGCCTGTTGTTTACTTTTCGAACTGGAGGCAGATTCATACAGTTCTACTAAAATTGCTGCAGCTTCACTGTTTCTGCCCATTTTCACGAGAATAGCAGCCTGGGTTGCAACCATGTAGTCTCTATAATCACTCTTCTGAAAACGTGAGTTAAACTCGAAAATATACTTCAAAGCAAGCTGATTATCTCTACGTGCAAGAGCTGCATCGGTAGCAATCTTGTAAACATGATCAAGTTTGGGAAATGTTGAATGTCTATCAAACAATTCATTGGCAGTATTAATAGTCGCACTGTATTGACCAGAACTGTATTCATTCTGGACCGATGCATAAAGTCTGCCAGCCAAGGCATAATCTTCCTGAATTATCTGTTCAGTTGTTTTTGGAGTTGATGCGCATGACAGCAAAAACAATACAGGAAATATTACAGCTAAAAGTCCGAATTGGTTTTTAAAAATGCCCGGTGTCGGCATCATTCTTTCTCCTGTTTCAATGAGGCGTCGGCCACATCTGTAATCTTGAACTTTTGTGAGGCGATAACAAGACCATCACTATCCAGAACTTTCACAACCCAGTCACCTGTCCAACCGGGAAGTATTTTTTTTGTCGACCATGTCCGCCAACTCCGCGATTTAACCTGCAACGGAATTTTGGCAATAGTTCTACCATTATGGTACCAGACATGAAATATTTGAGTCTGCTTTTCAGCACCAAATACTCTGGTAAAACAAACCAGCTTCCCCACATCAGAGGCAAAATTCGTACCTGCGCCATCAACAGTACGATCTTTCTTGTTAACTTCAACTCCTATAACAAGTTCCGAAACCGTCAGTTCTTGTTCAGCAGCTAGCGCACTAGAAAACATAGGCACTAAAAAAACCACTAATAGAGTTATAAGCAAAATTAGCTGTCTCATAATTTGTCCTTTGTTAGAGGAATGACCAATCGGAACAACACCAGAATGAGTTAATGAGATAAAACTGTCAAGCTAGAGCTACAATTGCCCAATAAGAATCCCGGCTCCAAAATAAATGGAACCGGGTTAAAATTCTAAAATAAACAGTTATTTGCGCAACTCTTCAATACTAGTCGGAGTTCTAAACTCCTGCCTGTTCAAGTTATCAAGCATATATTGTGCTTGATCAACCATCTCAGAATCAGGATATTGATTAATCAACTTATTCAAAAAGGCTCTGGCACTTACCAGGTCACCCCATCTGTCAATCTGCAAGTTAGCTATCATGAACAACGATTTAGCAGCATATGGATCCTCAGGATAGTCCTGCAAGATCAAATCAAAGTAATCAATCCTTACTTCTGGTTCAGCAGCGGCCATACCAGCTCGGAATAAATCTTCTGCCGAACGTCCATCACCAATTTCAAGTTCATGGTAAAATGAGATTTCTGTTTCAGCTTTTGCTGTTTCTAAGAATTCACGCATAATATTCTCTTGAGTCATAGGCGTTAAATCAACAATAATTTTGTCACGAGCTTCAGCAAATGTTTGCTGCTGATCAGACTGCACACGCAATACTTCAATTATATGCCATTTATTGCCTATCTTGACTGGCTCATGCAAACCGACATCCCATCCCCAAATGAAATTTGAAAAGTTTTTCCCATCCTCAACTAAAGGAATATATCCACCTTTATTAAACCAACCAAGATCGCCAGCATTTACTACAGATTTTTTATTAACTGAAAACTTTGCGCAAACATACGGGAACTTGCTCTTTCTGCCAGTCTCGTGTAGCTTGTCCCAAGCCAAGTTTGCAGATGATTCATCAAGGCACTCAATATGCCTGACATTCATTGCGCCCATATTCACGAATTGATCCTTATTGGCCTTGTAGTAATCACGTAACAGTTGTTCATCAATAGTTAAATCATCAAATAATTTCACATTCTTGTAGCCTTCGGCTAACAAATAGCGGCGCTGTGAAATCAAATTGCGTTGAACAAGAGGATCATTAATGATTTTTTCATCGACACACCTTGTAACAAGTAATGCTTCCTCAACCATGTAATTAATGAATCGACGTTGCCAACCTTCTCCTGAGAATCGTTTTTGTAATTTTACTGGCAACTCTTCATATCTCATATCCATCTGTTTGCGAGTTATTTCCAGGTTACCGACTTTGCAAACTACGTCACTATTGTCAAGATAGCTGTCACCATAAACAACACCATATTGGGAGTTACTATCTCGTCCATCATCAGTACATGATGACAACAATAAAAAAGACAATACAACAACTACCAGGGCATATTTATTCCAGGATGTTCCTAACATTATCAAGCTCCTTAATTCTGTAAATTACAGAAGGTTTTTATAACCCCTGTTTTCAAGTTCCTTAATCACTTCTCTAAGACTTTGAGTGTCATCTTTGTTGCAAACTAGCAGAGCATCACCCGAGTCAACAACAACCAGATTTTCAACTCCAACCAAAGCAACCATTTTGTCCTGAGCATGGATTATTGATCCGCTGCTTCCAACAGAAATCAAATCACCAACTAGTCCATTGTGGCTGCCTGAAATTTCAGGGGCAAGTTCTCCCCAGGCATCCCAGCTACCTAAATCTGACCACCGAAACTGTGCTTTGTGTACAGTAAATGTTTCAAGATTTTCCATCAGAGCAGTATCAATGGGAGCAGCAGGGCAGTTCTGATATGCTTGTTCCAGACCTGAATTGAAGAAGTCAGTACCCCACGATTCAACTGCAGGAGCAATAGAATTGAATATCTCTGGTAAACACCGCTCAGCTTCACTGCTGAACCAGGCAGAATTCCAGATAAAAATTCCACTGTTCCAAAAATAGTTACCTTTTTTCAGCATGTCAGATGCAGTTTGTATATCAGGTTTTTCAACAAATCTTTTTCCGACTGTCAACTCCTGGTCAACACCAGCTTCAATATATCCATAGCCGGTAGCTGGAAAAGTTGGCTCAATTCCAAAAGTTATTACAGTTTTAATCTTGGAAGTTGTAATAAATGCATCATTAAGTTGAGAAATAAAATTATCCGGGTCAGGAATGTAATGATCAGCTGGCAGAAGTGCAAAAGGACCTCCGCCAGTAATTTTGGAAGCAATCCCAGCGCCTAAAACAGAACATGCAGCAGTATTCAGGCCGACAGGTTCACCAATAATATTTTCAGGAGGTAATTCCGGAATCTGTTCCATTGTAGCAGCCCGCTGGTCAGCATTTGTGATAATAATTATCTTATCAACACCAACCAGCGGAACAACTCTATCAAAAGTTTCACGCAGTAAAGAAGCCTCTTTGCCAAGAGGTAATAGATGTTTGGGTGTAGCCCGGCGACTCATAGGCCAAAAACGGGTTCCCCGTCCACCGGCCATAATCACACAGCAACCATTTACAACATCTAAACCAGACATAAGCCAATACCTTTAAGTTAAGGGTAATTAGGCTTCTGCCTTGACAACCCAGACCTTCACTGAAACTTCTACTTCTTTGTGTAATCTAATTGCAACGTCTCTTACACCAAGTTCCTTGATTGGTTCCTCAAGAATTACTTGTTTGTAATCAATCTGGTGCCCTTGTTCAACAAGATGAGCAGCAATGTCGCGCTCTCCAACTGAACCATACATGTTGTCTTCCTCATCAGCTTGAACACTGATTGTGCAGGAAACATCATTGAATGTACCGGACAATTCTTCAGCCATTTTTTTCTGTTTACGGCTACGGAGTCCAGAAAGACGTTCTTCTTCTGCCATGATTCGCTTTTGACTGTCATTTGAAATAACAGCAAATCCCTGAGGGATCAGGTAATTACGTGCGTAACCATTGGCAACAGTAACGATCTGTCCGGGCTCACCCAGACCTTCTACGCTCTGTTTTAGGATAATTTCCATTGTATTCTCCTTATTCGCAGTCAGGACAACCGGGTTTACCGGAAGTATTCCCTGACGAACGGTGCCAATGCAAGATGCCTTGCGCGCTTGACTGCCTGAGCAAACATTCTTTGATGCTTAGGACAGATACCTGTGTTACGACGAGGTGAAATCTTGCCACGCTCAGTCGTGAATTTACGAATGATGCCTTCGTCTTTATAGTCGATAGCAACCATGCTTTCAGTGCAGAAGAAACACTTCTTTTTCTTTGGAAGTCTTTTCTTTTTCTTGCTACTTCTAGCTCTTGTCTTTCCCATGGTATTCCTCTCTCACTTGGATTAGTTGATTAAAACCACCCGATGCTATTATGCCTCAGGTGTTTCAGTTGGTGCGTCATCATCTTCAGAAACTGGTTCTGTTTCAGCAGGTGCTTCAGTAACTACTGGTGCTTCTACAGCAGCAGGAGCAATAGCAGCAGCGCCTCGACGCCTCTTGGACATGCTTGCTTCGTTGCGAGCAGCCCACTCATCATCAACTACTACCAAATGGCGCAAAACCATGTAGTCGAGCCTAAACTCATTGTCGATTTCAGCGATTTCGTCACCTTGTGCAGTGAACAGGATGTGCATGTAATTACCACGTGTATTGTGCTTAATTTCATACGCTAGAGTCCGGACACCCCAGTGGTTTGTCTCGGTAATCTCTCCACCTTGTCTGGCAATGATTCCACGAACCTTTTCAACTCGTGACTCCATCTCAGATTCTGGTTGTTCTGCATTTAGCACAAAAATTATTTCGTACTTTGTCATTGGGTTCACCTCCCCTTGGACAGGATGGCCTGAATTTTCTAACCCAGGCAGGGATGCGTAAGTCATTGCTGACGATTTGTCTGCAATGCGTTATCGGGCTTTGACAGCCCCGCTACTTTTGTAGCGACCGCCAATAGTAGTATAAATTTAGGGAAAAAGCAACCTGTCAGCTGTTTTTTTCAGATGACCGGTTTATCCGACGATTAAATTTTGCGGCACATTTTTGTCTACCATTTGCTACATAATACTCTACTGCATCTACAGCATATGTTTCCATCGACTCAACATCCTGCTTTTCATCAGCTCTGAATTCTTCCAGAACATAATCTGACCACCTTGATGGATTAATTTCGCCATCTTCGCCAGCTACACCAAGCCTCATCCTGGGAAACTCTTTGGTGCGCAACGCATTAATCATATTTTCAACACCACGATGTCCACCATTTGAGCCGGCCGGGCGAACTCTCAATGAGCCAAGAGGCAGTGCAATATCATCGTATATTACCAACAGATTCTCGAAGCTTACTTCATCATCAAAAACAAGATGTCCTGCCTTGGTGGACCATTGCCGGAAAATATGGCCACTTCTGTTCATGTACAGCAAGGGTTTCACAAGTATTGTTTCTCTATCCGCTATTGTCCCCACTGCTGAGGCACATCCATGCACAACTGGGCTTGGCTTAAAATCAAATTTTTCTGCAATCCGGTCAAGAACTGAAAAACCGACGTTATGCCGAGTTCCTTCATATTCACTACCTGGATTGCCCAAACCTACAATTAACTGCATTTCAGTAAGCTCCTATATGAAAACGAGGCGACTTTACAGCCACCTCGTTCTCTTTCAACATATTCCGAAAGGTATTTGGATTAGCTGTCGCCTTTTTTGTCGCTATCTCCAGAATCATCTGATTTTTCACCATCAGATCCTTCTTCACCTTCACCTTCACCTTCAGCACCCTCTTCGCCCTCTTCATCTTCAGGCACTTCTTCTTCCTCAATGATATTAACATTAAGCTTTAGAATGATGTCTTCAGGATCGTTGAGGATTTCAACATTTTCAACACTAAGATCTGAAATTGTAATTGTTTCACCAATTTCAAGATCTTCAAAGCTGATTTCAACATTATCTGGCAAGTGGCGTGGTAGACATTCAACTTCAATTGATCGAAGTATAACATCCAAAACAGCATCTCCACTACGAACGTGTTTATTTCTACCAGTAATATTCAGAGCAACGTCCATTTTCAATGGTTTGCCTAGAGGTATTTCAAAGAGATCACAATGGAAAACTACATCAGATACAGGATGCTTTTGCATTTCACGCAAAACAGCAACACAAGATTCATCAGTACCATCCATTGACAAGTTAAATAGTGGGAACTGGCCACCAAATGCATTCATTGCATCAGTGAACTCTTTTGTATCAAGTTCTACAGTTACAGATTCAGTGCGTTCATTACCATAAATAATCGCAGGTGTACGACCTGATAATCGAGTGCGACGGTTGGCATTTTTCCCGGTTGTTGACCGAGGGTACATTTTTAAATCAATCAAACCCATGACAGCTGCCTCCAGCTTTTTATAGTATACATTTTCTTCCGGGGGACCATTCCTGCAAGACAGAAAAACGGAAGCGTTAATCCCAAAGGACTGGTAAATAAAGCAAAATAGTCTTCAATAGTCAAGTAAACCCTCAATTAGAGGAATAATTTACTGACTGTTTTCTCAAGATGAATCCGGTTAATTGCCTCAGCAAACAGTGGAGCTGTATCAAGAGTTACAATTTTAGGACACTCATCATGTCTGTTAAACGGGATAGTATTACTGACTACAACTTCCTTGAATGGAGCATCCATCAACCGCTGCAAAGAGGGCCCCGAAAGAACGGGGTGCGTTGCACATGCAACAACCGATTTCGCACCATGTTCGATGCAAACCCTGCCTGCATCGCAAATTGTACCGGCAGTATCTATCATATCGTCAAATATCACGACATCCTTGTCTTGTACATCGCCAATAAAATTCATTACAACAGATTCATTGGCATTTGGGCGACGCTTATCAATAATCGCCAATGGGGCATCAAGCCTCTTGGCAAAAGATCTGGCCATTTTGATACTACCAACATCAGGTGATAAAACTACCAGCTCACCTTTGCGGTCCATAAAATAATCCAACAACACAGGAGCAGAATAAAGATGGTCAAGCGGGATGTTAAAAAATCCCTGAATCTGAGGAGCGTGCAAATCTATAGTCAACACTCTGTCAGTACCAGAAGCTGAAATCAGGTCAGCAACCAATTTAGCGCCAATAGGTACACGAGGCTGATCTTTACGATCTTGTCGTGCATAGCCAAAATATGGCATCACTGCTGTTACTCGCCTGCAGGAAGCCCTTTTCACAGCATCAACAATCAACAATAATTCTAACAGGTTATCACCTGGCGGGAATGTTGGTTGGATAACAAAGACATCGGTTCCCCTGATATTTTCCAAAATCTTGATATTAATTTCACCATCGGAAAACTTACCTACTTCTACATCAAGAAGGGTCATTCCAAGATTATCAGCAATTTTTTGACTAAATTCGGGGTGGGCACTTCCGCCAATAAGAACCATTTCACTCATCAGAACAACTCCTGCAAGGCCAATTTTGAAGATTGAAGAAGCAACTTGGGGGGACAATAAGACAACAAGATGAAAGTTTCAATATTGAAAGTGAAATTATTGAAAAAAAGTGTTGGTTGGGGCGGCAGGATTCGAACCTACGAGTGCTGGCACCAAAAACCAGTGTCTTACCACTTGACGACGCCCCAATCAAAAATGTTTAGAAGTTATCTTCCATTGCAGACAACTCATTATCAGATACACGTAAAGATATCTCTACATTCTCTACTTTCAACAATTCTTTTTTATATTCTGCAATTACTTCATTTTCCATCCAATTTCGAGTCTTTGCATTTATTGGGTGAGCAATGTCCTGAAACGACCCATCACGGCGTTTACGATTAGGCATTGCCACGAAAAGACCATTAGCGCCTTCAATAACCTTCAAGCCTCTAACAACAAATTTGTTATCCAGAGTGATGCTCGCAAAGCCACGTAACTTATCGTCACCTCTAAGTGTTATTCTAATTTCTGTAATTTCCAAGACAGCACCTCTCCATAGCAGCTCTCCGGACCGTTAATAAAGTGGAGTTGAGTTTATTCATCCATGAACTCAACACCAGAATCATATGGCGAAACTTCAGCTATAAACCAACTATCATCCAAGAATTCTTCGATAAAGTCGTTGAGATGACCTTTGTCTCTGTATGCTACATACAACGCTGACCCGCTACCGGTCATCATCACAACAGGTTCATCTTCCCGAAGCTCGTAAAGCTTATCTTGCAACATGCTATTCCGTGGAACAACAACATCTTCAAGTCGATTTATACCGAACCAAGAGTCCGATGGAAACCGAGTCAATAACGCTTTAACATTTCTGATATTAACCAGTGGTGCTCTTACTGTCAATCCCATATTTAATGCACTGTAAACTTCTGTCGTAGAAATATTTACTTCAGGCTTCATAATAAAGAACAGGCAATCATCGATCGGGTGCAGCGGAGTTAGCTCAGTGCCAATCCCTCTTGCTAATTGAGTCCCTCCTGCAATAAAGAAAGGAATATCAGAACCAAGTTCAGCTGCCATTTTTTCGAGTTCACCATTACTCAGGTTGGTCTTAAACAATTTGTTACAACCGACCAAAACGGCGGCAGCATTTCCACTTCCCCCTCCGAGACCGGCTTCGGCGGGAATATTCTTTTTAAGATCGATTGCAATAGTGCCGGTTTTCTTCATCTTTTTCATAAAGAGATTAGCTGCACGACAGCATAAATTTGTACCATCAGCCGGAGCCGCAGTTGCTGGTAAAACTGTAATACCGATTTCAATTGCACCACTGTCACGGTCTGTAAGAGTCATACTTATGTAATCGAACAGATTAACCGTCTGCATAATTGTTTCGATTTCATGAAAACCGTCTTCACGTTCTCGTAAAACTTCAAGGTGTAAATTCAGCTTTGCAGCAGAGCGTAGTGAGACGTGATTATTAACTGTCATGATTTATCCTGTTGCCACTGCTCAAGAATCTGACAAAGCAGATGGCCCATTGTAATATGAAGTTCCTGAATTCGAGGTGTATGATCTGATGGTGCAACAACAGCTCCGTCAAGAAGCTCCATAAGTTTGCCACCATCACGACCTAGAAAACCAAAACAGACTATTCCTTTTTTACGTGCAGACTCAACTGCTTTGATACAATTGACTGAATTGCCTGATGTCGATATTACGAGCAAAACATCATTTTCCCCGCCAAGCCCTTCAACTTGCCTGGCAAAAGCATGGTCAAAACCGTAGTCATTACTAACTGCAGTCATTGTGGAGCTGTTAACTGTCAACGCCATAGCAGCAAATGCTTGTCGCTCTTCTTCAAATCTTCCGACAAGTTCTGCAACGATATGCTGTGCGTCAGCAGCACTACCGCCATTACCACAAACCATCAGCTTGCCACATTGAGCCCAGGATTGATCAACTGCGTCAACAATTTTAAGAAGCTCTGACATATGGGTGTCATCTAGTTTGCCAACTGCATCCAGCAAATCCTGTTTGGTTTGCTCAAACAGTTTATTGGCAATGTCATGCTTTTCCATTATCACTCCTGATTAATAGAATCAATGTATCTTTTTACAGCATCTTGCCACAAGGGGCGTTGCGGATAATTCAGCAACTCAAGATAGCTACTTTTCAGCACAGAACAAGCGGGTCTTTTTGCAGGAGTTGGATATTCCTGACTACTACATGGTTCAACCTTTTCAGAACTGTAACCTGAAATCGATGCAATTTCCTGTGCAAATTCAAACCAACTGCACCGACCGCTGTTAGTCCCATGATAAATTCCAGGCGTTCCATTGTTGACAAGAAATAACAGAACCTCTGCAAGATCAACTGTGTAGGTTGGAGAGCCAGTTTGGTCATCAACAACTCTTATATTCTTATTTTCAGCCATTAACCGACGCATTGTTAAAACAAAATTATTAACACCATGTCCGAACAACCAGCTGGTTCTTACTATTTGCCCGTAACCTTGAACAGCTTGCTCAGCTTTAAGCTTTGTCTCACCGTACCAGTTAACGGGATCTTTTTGATCATCTTCAGCATAACCGGTTGAGCTATCACCCTGGAAAACATAATCGGTGCTGACTAAAGTAATTCCTGCTTTGATTTCCTTGCATGCAGCAACAAGTAATTCTGTAGCGAGAGCATTCGCAGCCATCGCCTCTACTCTGCTGGACTCTGCTTTATCAACATTTGTCCAGGCTGCACAATGCAAAACCCAATCGGGATGAATGGAATGAAACAGCTTTTCAACATCACTTACTAAAGTCAAATCATAGTCAGAAATATCGACAGGAATTACTTCATGAGATTTGCTGAACAGATCTACACAAGCTCTGCCAAGTTGACCTTCTGATCCAGTTATTAAAACTTTCAACTCTGACTGCTTTCTTTTGTCTGTTTAACAGCCGAAGAAATGATCGACAAATTAAATCCCCGACTTGCTAAAAAACGACGACATCGTTGTTCATCTTTATAATAATCCCCACGTGCCTTTTTTTGCCACCACTTAATTGAAGCTTTATTACATAATTCCTGTTCAAGTTCGATTGGTAACTGCTCAGATGTAACTGTATCAACGATATCACGACTAACTCCGAAATTATACAGTTTAGAAACAAGGTACATCCTACCAACCAATTTACTCAATAAAGTATCCCGGCAATATGCTTCTGCAAAAATGGTATCGGAAAGCAAGCCATTCTCTGCAAACTTTTCCAGAACCTGAGTTACAAGTTCTGAGTCATATCCACTCTCGGTAAGTTTGCTATGAATCCTGAAAGTCGATTGCAATCGTCTGTCAAGAATGGCAAAAACTTTCCTGGCAATCTCTTTTTTCTGCACAGCTGCCTGGAGTTCATCAAGAAGTAGTGGAGATAATTTCTGTCCTGGAGACGGCAAAGCTGGCGGCAGAGATTCTGTAGCCAGCTTCAACACTTCACCGTTGGAGAGAGTAATTGTAGTAAGACTCTCCCCAATGTCACAAGTCAGCAGGATTACATCTTCCTGCATCTAATCAGCTCTTCTTCTTGGAGGCTTTGCCACTGCCAGCAGCTGCTTCAGCTTCAGCTTTGGGCTCAGGGTTTTCCTCTTTAATGACACCATAATGAACAAGAACCTGTTTTTCTATTTTTGCAGTTAGCTCCGGATTTTCAGTGAAGTAAGTCCGGACATTTTCTTTGCCCTGGCCTAATCGTTCCTCACCATAGCTGTACCAGGCACCTGATTTTTGAACGATGTTTGCCTCAACACCCAGATCAATCAAGTCACCCTCGCGAGAAATACCATTACCGTAAAGAAGATCGAACTCAGCTTTTTTGAAAGGAGGAGCAACCTTGTTCTTCACAACTTTTACGCGGATCCGGTTACCAACAACTTCCTCGCCTTGAGTCAAGGCTCCGATGCGTCGGATATCCAATCGAACCGAGCTGTAGAATTTAAGTGCATTACCACCTGAAGTAGTTTCAGGGTTGCCAAACATAACACCGATTTTCATACGAATCTGGTTGGTGAACATCACCAGGGTATTTGTCTTGGCAATTGCACCAGTCAATTTTCTTAAAGCCTGACTCATCAACCGAGCTTGCAGGCCAACATGATGGTCACCCATCTCGCCTTCAATTTCTGCTCTTGGAACCAGTGCAGCAACTGAATCGATAACTATAATATCTACAGCACCACTGCGAACCAGCATCTCACAAATCTCAAGTGCCTGCTCACCGGTATCAGGTTGCGACACGAGTAAATTGTTAGTGTCTACACCAAGCTGACGAGCATATACCGGGTCCATGGCGTGTTCAGCATCGATAAAAGCAGCTGTCCCACCATTTTTCTGACAGTTGGCAACTACACTCAAAGCAACTGTTGTTTTGCCACTTCCCTCTGGACCGTAAATCTCAGTTATTCTACCCTTTGGCAGACCGCCAATTCCCATGGCAATGTCAAGTGCAAGGCTTCCTGTCGATACAGCCTCAACACCTTCAACAACACTATCTTCGCCAAGACACATGATTGCGCCTTTACCGAACTGTTTTTCAATCTGCGCTCTGGTCAAATCCAGGGCCTTCGCTTTGTCATTCTTTTTGTTCAACGCCATTACCATATCTCCTTGTTGCGATGCATACCTGAGATGACTTCTCCGTTGCCACCCCATCAAACTACAATGAATTCAGGACTCCTACCAGCAGGAAAAATACCTTATCCATTTCAAGCTCGATGTTGAATAATGTACACTATTCTTAAATGATGTAAAGTCTTTTTTTTAAGGAAGTTAAATTTATTTCAATTTCCTTCATTAGCTTAACAATACCACTCCTGAATCGCCCATGCGACTCCGATTGTTTACATACCAAAGTGGCGATGTAAACTGCGGTACTACATTTGCAGACGCAGTAAATTCAATGCAGCGGCAACCGTTAGCTCACGTGATCTTGCCCGATGTGCAATAAATCTGAATCTCTTTACAGTACAGCTTCCAGCAGCAGCAACCGCAATCCAGGTTGTACCGACCGGCTTTTCTGCTGTGCCCCCATCAGGGCCGCTGATACCTGTAACCGAAATTGCATAATCGGTTCCAAATTTGTCGCGGCAATTAATTGCCATCGATTTAGCAACCTCATAACTGACGGCCCCATGATCAATAAATAGTTGCTCTGGTACTGCAAGTTCCTGAGTCTTGATTTCATTGGAATAAGAGATAACTCCGCCAGTAAAATAAGCTGATGAGCCAGGACTATCTGTCAATGCCGCACCGACCATTCCTGCAGTACATGATTCAGCAACTGCTACAGTCTTTCCAGACTCCAGTAGCATCTCCCCAACCGTTTGACTTAACTCTGTTTCGCCAGAAGCAAAAACTGAATCTCCCAGTTCTGTACGAAGTATCTTTTCGGCAGAATCCAGAACAGCTGGGTCGGGACCAGACGCCTGAACATCGACGCCCCACTTTGACAACCACCAACTCCAGACAAGATCCAGATATTTGTCCCGAACTGATTCAGTCATATCTGATAATTTAGGCTCAGACAAACCGACGGTTCGTAATCGAAATGATTTACTGTTGCTACCTGACAATTCCAACTCAGCCTCAACAAGCGGCCAGAGTCCGTGCATTTCTGCAGGCACTCCTGGGAGCAGGACAACTGTTGCCCCACCAAATTTACCAACCTGACCAGGCGCAGATCCCACCGGGTTTTTGAGAGCTTTCATGCCCTGGGGAAGTTTTGCCTGCTTGGCCATTCCGAAATGATATTCAAAGCCTCGGTCAGCGCATCGTTTTTTAAGGTCAGCCTCTACGGTCTGATCAATAACTATTGGCACACCTGCCCACTCAGCAACTACATCAACAGTCATGTCATCGGGTGTTGGACCAAGTCCGCCAGTAACAAAAATTAGTTGCTGCCCGGCTTCATCAAGTGCCGACATGATATCAGACTTGTTATCGTGAACAACAGTCACACGCTCAACATCGATACCATATTTCAGTAATTGTCTTTGAATAAAATTGGAATTTGTCTCAAGAGTTCTACCGCAAAGCAGCTCATCGCCGATTGCTATAATACGGGCGTTAAGATTGGAAACTTCCATATCAGTACTCCAAGTACAATTCGGGCGTAAATTCCAGCTGCAATATCATCGATTGTGATTCCCCAGCCTGCTGGAAGTTTTTCAAATTTACGAACAGGATATGGTTTGAAAATATCGAAGAATCGGAATAGGAAGAAGCCGATTACATAGCCAAGTGTTGTTGTCTCAATAGCCAGAAAAGTTACAAGCATACCTGCGATTTCATCAGATACTACCAGCGAAGGATCTTTGCCCTCACGTTTTTCAACATAAGTTGCAACCGGAATGCCGACAGCTGTCACAACAACCAACAGTACAATCTGAACTGACAGGTCAACTGGACCAGCCAGAATCCAGATCACTGTAAACGCAAAACTGGCAACAGTAGCTGGAGCGATTGGTGCGTAGCCGGTACCAAAAAAAGTGGCAAAAGTGTATAGCAAAAAGCGGTACATTAAAATTTCCTTCTGAACTGAAAGGCCCTGTGTAAGGTAGCTTCGTCAGTATATGCGAGAGCGCCACCAACAGGAATGCCTGTTGCCAGTCGGGTTATACCTACTCCAGCTTCCTGGAACATCCGTTGGATATAAAGAGCTGTTGCTTCGCCCTCAACACTTGCATCAAGAGCAAGAATCATTTCTGTGACTTCATCGTCAGAAACTCTCTGCTCAAGAACATCGAATGGCAAGTCGTCGGCACGAACACCATCCAATGGTGAGAGCAATTTGCCCAGCACCAGATATCGACCTCTATAAAACCCTGCTTTTTCGAACGGAAGAATATCAACCGGAGACGCTACTACACATAACTGAGAAGTATCCCTGTTCTGTGAAGTGCAGATGCGGCATGGATCATCTTCTGTAATAGCTCCGCAGCGGGAGCAATTACGAACATTTTTACGAGCCTCGGCAATTGCCTGACTCATTTCAAACGGCAACTCATTCTCTTCATTCACCAGATCCAGAGCAATCCTGGTTGCAGACTTTCGTCCGATACCAGGCATTCTACCCAGGGCGCGTACAAGCCTTTCCAACGATGGGGATTGAAACTCTCCACCTGGTCTGTTGTCAAAGGCTGCTGCTGGTGTGGGAGTTGATCTGTCCAACGTTTACATCCCTGGCAGGCTCATGCCACCAGTTATCGAACCCATTTCTGATTCAGTCAATTTTTCAACATTGGCAACTGCGTCGTTGAAAGCAGCCATCAGCATATCCTGCAGAAAATCAACATCTTCAGGATCGACAACTTCCGGGTTCACAACCAGATTAGTAACTGCATACTTGCCATTCATAGTCAGTGTAACCTGACCACTTCCAGCTGTGCCGGTTACTTCCATGCCAGCCAACTCACTTTGTTTAGCTTCAACCTGCTTCTGCATTTGTTGAGCCTGTTTCATCAACTTCTGAATATCCAATTTATCCTCCTGAACCAATTCGGTTACTTTTTACGTTGCCATTCTTCTTGTTCGGCAACAGGGACCACTTCTCCATCAATCAACTTAACAAGCTTATCAAGTTTCTCATCTTTTTGACGAGCCTTGGCAAGCATCTCATGCTCCGTAGGAGCTACATCTTTTCGTAACTGTTCACGATGCTCTTTTCTGGCATCGTTATCTTTATCAACAATCTTCAACTCTATTCCAACCCCTAAATGTTCAAGGGCTGCCTTTTCGATTACCGGCATATCTCGCTGAACCTGTTTCAACTGAAAACTTTTTTCTGCCGGGAACATTACCTGCATCTTCCCGCTTTCTGCTGGCTTTGGAACGCCTTCCATCAAACAAGCTGCAACCGCTGGTGCAGTGCTGAGCAAACTTTCAATAAAACCGCTCCAACCGGTAACAGTTGAGGCGATTGCCATAACAGGTGACGCTTCCTTTACCAGTGAGGCTGCACTTTGCCCGCCTTCTGGCTTTGCTTGCCCTGGAGCAGGCCGATTACCACTGGCAACAGGAGCAACCCCACCTCCGCCAGATAAAGCATCAAGTCTTTTGACCAAATCTGCCAACAGCACACGTGATTCCATCAGAGTCAGCTCTACAAGCAATGCTTCAAGCAAGGCCCGAGGCTGTGTACTGCGGTGGATTCTTTCAAAGCCACGACTAGCACGGTCAAGAAGAGCCAGTAAGTCCTGTCGATGGAAATGCTCACTCTGCTTTATCAAAAGCTGAATCTGTTCTTCAGGAAGTGAAACACCGGATGCAAGTTTTGGATCAACTTTTAGCAACAATAAATTGCGGAAGTTGTTTACCAGACCACCCGCAAAATCATCAAGGTTCTGTCCTGAAGCAACCAGCGTGTCAGCGATCTGCAAAATAGTTGCCGGATTGCTTTCAATAATTGCTGCGTTTATATCTGTGTAAATATTTGCCTGAATAAGTCCAAACAGTTCGACGACATCTGCCTCGGTAACTTTGCCATCACAAGCTGCAATAACCTGATCAAGACTACTCAAACCGTCGCGCATACTGCCTTCAGCCTGGGCAACAATCAGACGCAAAGCGTCGTCATCTATATCCAGACCTTCAGCTTTTGTGATGCTAAGTAGTCGCTCTGAAAGTTCATCACGAGTGAGCAATCGGAAATCAAAACG
>JAAESD010000408.1 GCA_024229695.1 bacterium | reverse complement strand
GCAATTCCAAGCCTTTCTGCAAAAGCATGGCAATCATCCAAAAGCGGATCTGGCACGGAGAGGTCTTGCCCTTAGTCAATATGCCCTCAAACAATATGACAAGGCTATGCCCCAATTTGCTGCACTCTTAGCAAAGCCTAGACTGGACAAGACAATTGACAGAGAACGGTTAATCATGTTGCAGGGCCAATGCATGTTGTTTTCTTCAAAAAAGGACGAAGCGAGACAACTCTTTATTGCTCAGCTCAATAATATTAAAAACCCTAAATTCAGGACCGCGGCACTGGCTGCCATTTGTGATATTTGCTTTGGTAAATCTGAATGGGATAAAGTGCTTGAATGGACCAAGAAGCTTTCCGCATCTAAGCCTGCCCCCGACCAAGCCGCTAGGGCCTTATATCAGCAAGGATATGCTTTTTATCAGACCGAAAAAACTTCCGAGGCCACGGTGTCTCTTGCCAAAGTAGCTCAATTACAGGCAATACCCGAATGGAAAACCCGAGCAGCTTTTCTTCTAGGCGAATGTCATACCCTTCTAAAAGAATTTGATAAGGCTGAGCCAGCGTATGCAGCGGCCCTCCCTGGGATGAAAGGAAATGATGCATTGGAATGCCAATACCGACTAGGATTCACACGTTTCTTACTTTCTAAGTATGAGCCCGCGACTTTTGATTTTGAAGCATACCTTAAAGACGCAAAGCCTGACGCTGAAGGTAAACCAGCTCCGCATGTTGAAGAATCGAAATTCTATATTGCCAGAAGTTTTCTTGAACGCGAAGATTACAATCAAGCTAACCAAAAATTTAGCCAAATTGCCGGAGCCGAAAGCTTGACCGCAGCAAAAGCCAACTTGTGGTGGGCAAGAGTGTTTTCCCGCCAAAATCAGTTTCAAAGATCTGCACAAATTCTCGTTGATGCGATTAAGCGGTTTCCAAATTCGCCTGTTATTGATGATATTGAGTTTGACTATGCCAATGCACTTATCAGTCTAAAGAGTCCTGACTGGAAACTGGCCTCTGATGCTCTGTCCCACGTCGAAGGTAGAGGTAAGTTTGGACAGATGCCAGAAGTGATAGCTCAACGTTCGACCTGCCTCCATAAACTTAAAGACTATAACGGCAGTTTACGATTAGCGGACAGCTTCATTGCTCGGTTCAAAGATCAT
>JAAESD010000407.1 GCA_024229695.1 bacterium | reverse complement strand
CTGCTTCTATTTTCCAGACCGTTGCAGAAGGAATGGTCGATACTGATGTTGAAAAGTTTAAAGAATTGATAGAGGACGTTGATTACGACGCTGACGAACAATATGCGGAAAAACTGAATACTATCAAGAATAGCTATTTCAAATCAGACAAGAAAGACGAAGTTGTAGATAACAAGAAAACTGCAGGCACTAATAATCCCGTTGTAGATGGACAAAGTGATAGTCGTATGGACGGTGTAATGAGTGCAATTTCTCACTTATCAAAAAAATAATGGAATGAGTGATCGTTAACTTAAATTAATTAAACAATATTAAAGGAGTAAGAAAATGTATTTATCCGAAACTATTTCTGAGAAGTGGCAGCCCGTAATGGAGCACAAAGACCTTCCAGAAATTAAAGACAATTATCGTAGAGATGTTACTTTACGTTTGTTGGAAAATCAGGAAGCTTTCTTGAAAGAGGCAGCTCCTACAAATGCAACTGGTGGTGCAATAGATAATTGGGATCCAATTTTAATTTCTTTGGTTCGCCGATCTATGCCTCAAATGATTGCATATGATGTTTGTGGTGTTCAGCCAATGACAGGCCCAACGGGTTTGATCTTTGCAATGAAATCACGTTACACCAATCAAGGTGGTGCTGAAGCATTTGGTGCTACTGGCACAGGTGCAGATGAAGCTGATACAGATTTCTCTGGACGTAATGCTGCTGGTGCAAATGGTTCTGCAACTGCTCATGTTCCAACAGACGGAACGAACAATCCTTTCGATGGCACATGGACGGGTGGTACTGGTATGACAACTGCACAGGCTGAAGCTCTTGGCGATGCAGCCAACAATCAGTTTGCAGAGATGGCATTCAGCATCGACAAAACTTCCGTAACTGCAAAATCTAGAGCCCTGAAAGCTGAATACTCTACGGAGTTGGCACAGGACTTGAAAGCAGTTCATGGTTTGGATGCAGAAACAGAATTGGCAAATATCCTCTCTACTGAAATCCTTCAGGAAATCAACCGAGAAGTTATTCGTACAATTTATACAGCTGCAAAACCTGGCGCACAGGCTAACACAACTGCTGCTGGTACATTTGACCTCGACACAGACTCTAACGGCCGATGGTCAGTAGAGAAGTTTAAAGGTTTGATGTTCCAAATCGAGCGTGACCGAAACGAAATCGGACATCAAACTCGACGCGGTAAAGGTAACTTTATGATCTGTTCCGCTGACGTTGCATCTGCAATGTCTATGGCAGGTATGTTGGAAACTGGTCATTCAGTTAATCCTGATGATACAATGTCAACATTGGCTGGTACAATG
>JAAESD010000406.1 GCA_024229695.1 bacterium | reverse complement strand
TTGTTGTACTCTGCAAGCTTGAACATATTGATTGCGCCCTTAACCAGTTCAGGGCCTGATACAGAGCTTGACCAAGGGAGAAAGAATGCAATCACGACAACTAATGATGCCAACAGACTAATCTTTTGTGTCATTTTCATTGAATACTCCTTGAAAGTTGATAATGCCGGACGATGAAAAAATTATAGGCCATTATAATGTTGTTATACAAGTCATTTTGTGATACCACGCCTAATTTTAGAAGCTTAGCGTTGCCCCACTGCTGACAACTCTGCCCGGCATCAACACACCAGGAATTTCCTGATAATCGCGGTCAAGAGCGTTGGTGCAGTCTGCAAATACACGCCACTGCCCAGCCGTGCGTGACAGTCTGAGGTCCATAACAAAGAAGTTCTCGCCGTTTTCTCGTTCACGATATCTACCGAGTGCAGTAACTGAAATCTTAGGCGTTACCATTGCTGTAACTTCTGCAACAGCAAGATGTTTCGGGTTTATTGATGAATATTTCAACTCATACAAATCAGACATTTCAAACTCTTTATCCAGCCTGCTGTAATACAATCCAAAGGTGTGGCCTTTGGGAGTTGAGTATCTGATTGTCTGGCTGAAACCTTTGACATCGGCTTCTGAAATATTCATTACCTGCCACGGGTTTTCCATATCTGCGAGTCGAACCCAATCGATAAGATCTTTTTCAAAACGCTGGAAAACAGTCCACGATGCAGTCAGTCTGCCACTTGTCATTTCCAGGCCACTGTCCCATGTCCAGCCATGTTCCGGGTCGAGGTCTGCGGCACCTTCGTTTGATGGGTCGCTGTAATAGAGTTCTGTAAATGATGGTGCCCGGAAAACAGTTCCAGCTGAAGATTTCAGAGCCCATCTATCATTGAGGTTATATCTGAGTGCCCCACTGTGTGAAAGTTGTGATGTATACTCTTCTCTGCCATCGACACGACTGCCAACATTCCACTGCAACCTGCCATTAACTTTTGCAAGTTCAGAAGAGAACGATGCGCTTCTGCGCATGTGATCACCAAGAGCAGGACCAGCAACTCCAGCACGGATTCCCTGGCTCTCAATTTCTTCATATACTGCGTCCATACCAAATGAAGCAGTCATTGTTTTACTTAAATCATAGAGACCGATTAGTTCTGCTCCAGCTCTGCGGGTGACATGATTGTTTGTGTAGGCATCCGGATTACTCTCAAACAGAACAAATCTGTCACTATGCCTACGCAGGTGAATTCTCGGTTCCAGAATAAATTTACCAACATTTTTCCGGTACTTGGCATACATAAATGCAGATTCAGTCTGCTCACGCGATGGGTATGGGGCGTAGAAATCGAGGGCTGCAAAATCGCGTTCACTATAGCCACCAAAAACATCCAGCTCACCAAAAACTGAGTGAGCAGTAAGACTGGTGTTGTTGCAATCCGTGTTTGGGCGGTCGCCATCGGTGCGGAAATTTTCAACAGAGAAACGGGTATTATTTGAGGATATAGATGAAGCAAATCCTCGAGTGTTGTTGTCACCAACAAAGGCAGTCAATTTACCGCCTGCCTCCGGCCTCACTGTTGCGATATTTACGGTGCCACCAAAAGCACCAGCTCCGTAAAGAGAAGAACCGTGACCCCTTAGAAGTTCCAGTCTGCGCACATCAACTGTCCCCAGAGGTAAATTCATATTGTGGTGACCAGTTTGTGAGTCACCAAAATCGATACCATCTACCAGCACTTGTACCTGCTCAAAAGTTGAGCCACGTACTGAGAGATCTGATTGAACTCCGTACTGTTGTCTTTGGTTGACTTCAATTTCAGGCATCGATGCCAGCAGCTCTGCAACTGATCGAGCTGGAGTAACTTCTATGTCACTTGCGTCAACCACTGCAACCGATCGTACTATCCCTGGCATTGCTACAGGCACTCTTGAACCAACAACTGTAATCTGACCAGTAAGAGTGATTGTATCGCCATCGACCACAATAAAATCAGGGTTTGCAAATACTGTGGAAGCGAGCATAACTAACAAAAACAGACTGTTGCGTATCATCGAAACTACCTCACAATTAAGCAGTTAGGGGTTATTGTCTGGCAAAATCTAGCTACTGAATTGCCGCTGTCAAAGCAAAAAGACGGAGCCTGAGGCTCCGTCTTTCAAGATATTGAAATCAACTGAATTACGCTGCTTTTTTCTTCCGCTCAGGAGATGCATTCCAGACTCGGAACGCAAAAAACAGACCGATTGCCGCAATCGGAACCATTGCAATTGGCCAAGCTCTCCAGTTGGCCGGGTCAAGAGCAGGTCCAATAAGCTCACCAGCTTCACTCAATTTTTCATGTGGCAATACTATTGCGTAAGTCAGCGACATCACTGCAGTACCGAGATAAACAAAACCATCGATAATACCAACAGCGATACCAACATTTTTTCTCCCACCAAAGTCCATACTTGCAGTTCCTGAAAGCATGCCATGGACACCAATTACTGCCATCGACATGAATAGAACCAGCCAGCTGACTGCGGAAGTTTTATAAGTGAATACCAGAATTATTGAACAGACCAGCATCACACCGTAAAGCAGAGCAGCAACAGGGCCACGACGGGATTTGAAAACATGATCACTGATTGTTCCAGCAAAAACACCTCCAAGAATACCTGCACAGCAGAGCAGAAGTCCCCAGTTGTCGTAAACGAAGCTCGATTTCAGGCCGAGCATTGCGTCGGTCTGTTTTGCAAAGGTTCTGTACCATTGCATAATTGCCTGGCGCAGGAAACCACTACAAAACTCAACCAGGGCAATAGTGATAATTACGGGATTGCGGAGCATCAGTTTGAATACTGCAAGTGCGCCAAGTTGTGGGCCGTTGTCGCCTGAAGAGGCATCGGCAGTGTCGAAGTCCTTCTGACCAGCTTCACCTGGAGAGTTCTGGACAATGAAGAAGTCCAGCACCCAGAAAATAGCAAGCATGATTGTTGGTACAAAGAATACCCAGATAAGTCCAGCACTGTTGAGGATTTTATAACCCCAATCGAATGCAAAATAGATACCCAGAGAAATCAGGATGCCAAAGATTGCACCAAACACTCCTCTTTCACGAACATGGAACCAGGAAGCATTGACTTTGACAATTGCTACTGCACCAAAACTCTGGAAGTACATATTGATTGAATAAAGAACAGAGAATATTACAACAAAGTTGGATGCAATTTCCTTATGAAACATTCCGTTATTCAGCAACGACCATGAAGCAAGTCCCATAACAAGGTTGGCAACCAATGCACCTGCTGAACCAACCAGGATAGAGAATCTGCCACCGTACTTATCTGTAAGTGGACCGTTAATCAGGAATGAAACACCATATACAATGGTTCCCCACATGAAAATCATACCGAAATCTGCATTACCCATCAGAGGTACACTATCGGCACCCTGCATTTCTTCAAAAGCAAACTTGCTGACTTTCAGATTATATCTGCCCATGTAGAGAAAGGCGTAAGTCAGACCAAGTGGCAACCAGTTCATTATCCGACGACGACGAAACGCATCGTTGTGTCCGACATCGATTTTAGGCAATCGCCTGATAACAAAAGTTACAACTGCGAGCAGTATTAAAATTGGGGCAAAATTACTTAACCAGACTGGCATTTTATGTCCTCTCCTGTTCAGTTTGAAAGTCAGGCAATGGTAGCTTAACTGGCTGAACTGTGCCAGACAAAAACATTGCTGTCTTGCAGTCACCGTTCTAATTGAGTAGTTTGAAATAATGGATACAAGTAACAGACTACCAACTTCAACTGACCTGATGCAGATTTTCTGGACTGTTATCGACCGCTGGCATGAGCAGGAGTCGGTATTGACCAGTCTTGATACTGCTGAACAGGTTCTGAAACCGCAGTTCAGCAACTGGGGTGCACTTGTTGAGAATATTCAGCTTATCAACACATATCAGTGGCATATGGAAGACAGAAGCAGAGCTGATGCAAATGACAAGGTTCTGACTGAAGTAAAACGAGCTATCGACAATTCAAACAGCCGCAGGGTAAAAGCTATTGAAAATTTGGATGCATATTTACTTGGAGCTTTAAAGGAAGTTGGCCTGCCTGTTTCCAGTGCGCCGTTGCACTCGGAATCACCTGCACTGATTATCGATAGAATGACTATTCTGGCTTTGAAAATATATCATTTAAAAAGCGAGCTGGCAGATGTTGTCGGCACAATGAATGAAGATTTTATAAATATTCAACTGTTGAATATTACAGAGCAATTTGAGGATCTTGCTAGTTGTCTGGACAGATTATTTGACGATATTGCTGCAGGCAAAACCAGCATTAAAATGTATCGGCAAATTAAGATCTATGATAAAGAGCTATCTGACTAACATCACTTTTTTGCGAACTGCTGAATTATTACTTCTACCTTCGACAATATAAGTACCCGATGCAACAGGCTGGCTATTGCCATTCTTGCCATTCCAGAAAACCGAGCCTTCAGAAGTAAATCCATTATAGAGCTCCGCAACAACCTCACCGGCTGAGCTGTAAACAGTTACAGCAAGATGTCCAGGTTCAGCCATTTCGAAGCTGATTTCCACGCGAGGATTGAAAGGATTTGGGGCGCAATTAAGTGTCATAATTTCTGTCGATGGTACTACTCCAACCGGACCCATCGGAGAGACTTGTACGCCAGCCCCGCCTAGCCACTGGTCCACACCTTCACAATCAACTGCCGATGACATTGGTGCTGCGCCAAGAGTAAAACTTTGGGTTGGTTCATAGATCCAGTCAAAAGTCAGGGTAGCCAGAACAATGAAGTCGCCTGGTGGCAAGCACTCTGGTGCAGTTGATGTGACACCCATTATTGTGTCACCAATGTGTTGTAATTCAGGATTGTAGTCTACCAGCACAACCTGTGCCGGAGTGACACCTCAGCAGCCGGCAAGAACTGCCCAGGTCACCTCCGAAAACCCATATGGGTATGGAGAGAAAGAATCGGTACCAAGCATCAATGCATATAGCACAAACTGCTCACCATAGACAACATCAATTCTGCCGTCAAAATGGTCTGGTGCAGCTGAAAAAACCAGCTGAGAATAATCCTGTGCAAAAACGCAAGTTGCAATAAGTAACACAAGAGTTACTAGAAACAGATGCCTGATCATGTGTTCTCCAAAGTTGAATGATCTGCTCAATTAACTCAAAATTTCAACAGCCCGCAACCTTGCACGCGATAAATCTGCTGAAGTTGTAACCTTCCAGTTACCTTCTTCCCCTTCGACCAGATGTGGAATCACGCCATTTGCTGCCATCAGGCTGCCATCGTCACTGTATGATTTGTCAGATTCTGCTGCTGATTTATGAGCTGAATAAAACGATTCCCACTTGAAAAGCTGAGGCGTCTGAACAGCTCTTAGATGGGACCTGTTCAGATAATCAACTTTATTGTCGATGACCTGAATTGTTGTATCTGGAACTGTTATCCCAGGAACAGCAGCATCACACTCCGATGCCTTTTCGGCCAGTTTCTCAAACAATTCAATTGTTGCAAAAGGTCTAGCTGCATCGTGAACTGCCACCAGATCATCTGGCTCTGCATCAATCATCTGAAGGGCATTCCAGGTTGAACCGGTGCGTGTTTCTCCTGCTGGAGCAAAATTAACTTCGTATGGAAGTTCAGACTGTAACAGTTCATAATATGCTGATGAGGCAACTACGGTAGTTGAAACTACATTACCTGACTTACTGAATTCATCGATGCTCCACTGCAGAACCATTCTACTGTCCAACCGTTGATACTGCTTTGGTCTTTCAGACTCACTCAGTCTGGCACGACTCCCTGATCCACCAGCTAAAATAATGAGATGAACTCTCATGCCTGCCCCCTTGATGACTTGCTTAATGCAGCCTCAATTGCCAGCCCAACAGTTTCTGCTGAGACTAGCTGTAATCCTTGAATTGTTTTCCGACTGTCCTTGGCCCCAATCACAACTTTCATCCCGTGATGAGCTGCTTCCTTGGCCCGACCATTCTGGTCATTCACCCTGCGAACTGCGCCAGTCAATCCAACTTCACCTAGAACCAGAGTGTCGTTTGGAATCGGAATCTCTCTCAATGACGATGCCATTGCTACCAGAATTGCCAGATCTGCACCTGGGTCATCAAGTTTTGCACCGCCAGCAACTTTCACAAAAATATCGCACCCACCAAGATCAACGCCAGCTCGTTTTTCAAGAATCGCTGCCAGCAGCGCAACCCGTTTGCTATCGATACCCTGGACAACTCTCTGTGGAGTTCCATATCTCGATGGCGAAACAAGCGCCTGGACTTCAACCAGAAATACTCTTGAACCGTTGCGCACCGCAGTTACACATGAGCCAGGTTCGCCACCCTGTCGTTGGCTTAAGAATAGAGCCCCAGCTTCTGAAACAGGAATCAAACCGTTGTTGCACATCTCCATGATTGCCAGTTCGCCTGTTGCACCGAACCTGTTTTTAACCGCTCTGACCATCCGGATAGGCCCACCACCATCGCCCTCGAAATAGAGAACAGTATCAACCATATGCTCAAGTATTTTTGGGCCGGCAATTGTGCCACTTTTTGTGACATGACCAACCAGAAAGATTGGGCATTTCGATGTACGAGCAAAATCTGAAAGAACGCCACCACAGTATCGGATTTGACCAACCGAGCCTGGATGTGCGTCAATATTTTCAGAGTGCATTGTTTGAATTGAGTCACAGATCATCACTGCAGGACCAGGGTTTGCTGCCCTGTCGGCATAAAGGAGTTCAAGAACAGGCTCAAGACGGCACTGGTCAATTATCAGAAAACCTTCGTCTTCTTTGGGATCAAAGCCGAGTCTCTCAGCACGCATTTTTATCTGCGATGGGGATTCTTCTCCTGCTACATACAGAACGCGTACGCCTTGCTTTGCCCATTGCAATGCCAGACCGGTCAGAAGTGTAGATTTACCAACCCCAGGTTCGCCACCAAGCAGATTGACAGATCCGATAACCAGTCCGCCACCAAGTACTCGCGAGATTTCTTCAGGCTCTACATTTAATCTATTATGACTTGCAGACTCAATTCTGGACAGAGGTTGAGCTTCAATATGTTGATGTGATTCAGTTGGACGAGTAGCAGAGTAGCCACCACTTTTGCCAGCTTTCCCTTTTGCGGGAATTTTCATTTCCTGAAATGAATTCCACTCCTTGCAACCAGGGCACTGCCCCATCCATTTTAATTCTTCGTGACCACAATTCCCACATACAAACAGACCAGAGCTTTTAGCCATGACCGACACCTTTCACTAATCATTGTATTGGGAGAATAACAGCTGTCGCCCGCCTGGTAAAGCAGACGACAGCATTTGAGGCATTTATTTTAGCGAGCAAGCATTATTTTTCGATTGAAACTCTGCTCACCGGCTTTCAATCTGCAGAAATATGCTCCACTGGAAACTGATTTTCCTGAATCGTCTCTGCCGTCCCAGGTTACTGCGTGTCTGCCAACTGGATACTGTAGTCCAGAAAGCAAGTGTTTTACAGTTCTACCACGCATATCAAAAATAACCAGCTCAGGAGCAGCGGTTTTGGCCAGATCAAACACGATTTCTGTTCGTGGATTGAACGGGTTTGGTACATTTGGCAGCAGGCTTGTTACACCAGTCCAGTTTTCCGGAACATCGGAAACAGGACATATTGGAACTTCAATATGCAATCCCCAACTGTTCAAGAATCCTGTGTCAGAACCAACATTATCTGAAATCCAGAGAGTCCAGTCACCATGCATCGATTCACCCAGGAAATCGATCAGACTTCCTGGCCCTTCAACAACCAGGGTTTCAGGATAGTTACCCAAAATATCATCAGCTGAGCCACCTGATCGATCATGCAATCTGACCGTCGTTCCGGAAGGAGAAGTCAGTTCTACAATCAAGTCGCCTCGCCATGAGTGCACAATGTCTATATCAACTGTTATGCCAGAAAGAGTATCCTGCTCGCTAACATTGATGACCGATGTGATGCCTGTTGGATTGCTGTCAGGAATAGCTATTTGCTCAGTATTTATGTAATCGAAAATTGCAGTTTCAAGCATATGGAAACTTACATATGTAGTTTCGCCGTCAACCAGAGTTACCTCTGTTGCCTGGGTGGCGTAACCTTCCTTTGACGCCGTCATTGTGTATGTACCTGAGTAAAGATCATCAAATGAAAACAACCCATCCTGATCTGTATATGTAGTCAGATTGCCAAGAGTGATCATTGTGTCCGGTAGTGGCAGGATGGCACATGAACCAGTATAAACATCCCCTTGAACTGAACAGGTTGGTGGAGTTTCGGCAGCCATCAAAAATGCACCTGTATTTACAACCAGATTGCGAGATGCATCAACATCAACAAGTGCTGCCAGATTAAATGTGAAGTAAACAATCTGTGCTGACTGAGGAGCCGGGTTATCATCATAAACTATAATGCCGCCATCGCCGGTATAATTAGCAGTTTCCATAACTATATATGCATCGGCAGCAGGTAAACAGGCATCCTCATCACCATAACCGACATAATTCAACGCCAGACTGGATGGAATACCATTTGGCTGATTCAAAAGAGGATGATCAATCTGGCCAGAAGCAGTCACCAAGTCGCCAGCCAAATCAGCGTTCCAGTCGGTAATATGCAGGACAATATCCCGGAAATCCGGGTAACCTGGAGATGAATCGGCATCGTAGCCAATTTCCCCACCTTCAATCAGCAGCTTGCCGCCGCCTGTGACCCAATCCTGTAGCATGGTGCGTACCTGTTCAGAGGCAATAGGCGCAGTGTTGTCTCCAGATGAGAAAACAGCAAAGTTGATGCCAGTAAAATCATCGAC
>JAAESD010000405.1 GCA_024229695.1 bacterium | reverse complement strand
CTCATTTAATGCAGATTGAGATTGCTGGAAGTCATTGATGAGATTTGCGATCTGTTCCTCTTTGATGTTAAGGTCAGGGTCTGATTGAACTGGGGCTGGGGTCGGGTTTGGATCAATTGGAACTACTGCAGCGGCCTTTGTCGGTTCAGGTGTTAGTACGGGGGAAGGTGGATCTTTTGGGTCCTGATAATTCAAAGTGATTATAACTGCCGCGGCTGCAGACACTGCGGCTGACAGCAAGACGGTAGCTGCATGTTCCCACTTGGATCTTCTGTTGTGCCTGTAATTGGCTTCGCTTTTCTTTTCAGTGTTTGAGTTTAATTTGTCATTGCTCTCACAGTTTTTAAGTTCGTTGAGAACTTCTACCATGTTGGTGTGTCTGTGCTCTTCTCTGAGGCTTAAGCATGTTTCTATGATAGAGCGGTACGTTCGCTCTGTTGCCGTTTGAGCTTCATTTGGCCAAGTTATATTTTCTTGAGAGCAAATGGCACGGGCGACTCGGTTAGTGGAAATTTCACTGTGCAGATTGAGTTGTGTTTGTCTTTTTTTTCTGTATTTAACAATTTCATCATTG
>JAAESD010000404.1 GCA_024229695.1 bacterium | reverse complement strand
TAATGATCCCGGCTGGGCAGTCCCACATGGTTTGGGCATTGAGTTTCAGACAACCTCTGAATTTTCTTTCAGCAGCGGTATCCATAACATGTTTATTGAATGTATTGATGACTTTGGAAATATGACCAGACCTGAATTTTTGTTCACTGTTGTGCCTATACCAGCTCCTGAAAACAGACTGCCATTGCTGTTGGTTGATGATGTTTTGGATCACAATAGCAATGCATGGCCAGATCAATTTGGCAATCCTCATTACAATGACATCTATAGGGACAGCAGGTGGCTGGAACTGATTGGTGATGTACTGGGATTTGATCCAGACAGAGATGTTGTCGATACAGAAGAATTACATGCTGACTTTTCTCTCAGAGATCTGGTCAACTATAGAGCTGTAATCTGGGCAACTTCAAGAACCAATCAAAGTTTTATTAGCGAACGCTTCACACCTTTTGACAGAAAATATAACTGGCTTCAAAAATATCAACAATACGGTGGCAACCTGCTAATCACAGGAACAGGCGCAACTAACAACTTTCATCCAACAAGCACGCTGGGCCTGGACTGGGCTTAT
>JAAESD010000403.1 GCA_024229695.1 bacterium | reverse complement strand
TAATGATCCCGGCTGGGCAGTCCCACATGGTTTGGGCATTGAGTTTCAGACAACCTCTGAATTTTCTTTCAGCAGCGGTATCCATAACATGTTTATTGAATGTATTGATGACTTTGGAAATATGACCAGACCTGAATTTTTATTCACTGTTGTGCCTATACCAGCTCCTGAAAATAGGTTTCCGCTGCTGTTAATTGACGACGTTTTGGATCACA
The DNA here is from genome assembly GCA_024229695.1 of bacterium. Taxonomy (GTDB): domain Bacteria; phylum Krumholzibacteriota; class Krumholzibacteriia; order LZORAL124-64-63; family LZORAL124-64-63; genus JABIBH01. The sequence continues at coordinate 353 of JAAESD010000403.1, read as the reverse complement.
ATAGTAATGCGTGGCATGACCAACACGGTATTCCACACGACAACGACATCTACAGAGACAGCAGGTGGCTGGAACTGCTTGGTGATGTGCTGGGGTTTGATCCAGACAGAGATATTATCGATACAGAAGAAATAGCTAACTTCACTCTCAGAGATCTGGTCAACTATAGAGCCGTAATCTGGGCAACTTCAAAAACCAATCTAAGTTTTATCAGCGAACGCTTCACACCTTTTGACAGAAAATATAACTGGCTTCAAAAATATCAACAATACGGTGGCAACCTGCTAATCACAGGAACAGGCGCAACTAACAACTTTCATCCAACAAGCACGCTGGGCCTGGACTGGGCTTAT
>JAAESD010000402.1 GCA_024229695.1 bacterium | reverse complement strand
TACGTTATTCATGGGGCGGTGAAGAAACTTAAAAACGTGGCGGCTGAGTTGGACTTATCCATTCTGTTACTTGCACAGCTTGGCAGAACTGCGATGAACGAAAACCCAACATCACACCATATTGAAGATTCGGCGAAAGTTAGACAAGAATTACAGTGTTTCGTTGGTGTTCGAATGTACCGCGAAGAAGGAAATACATACTTCGGGTTGTTCAGCGATGCACACCGATTCGCAGACAGTGAGACACTATTTGAGCCAGCTTATCTGAAATTGATTAACGGTGTTCTTCGCTCACTTCCAGAGCATGAGAAATACTGGAAGCCACAAGATGAAAAAACAACAACAATGAAGCCGTAAATAACAACCAAGGGGAGAGATCCCCTCAATTAAGGGAATTGATTATGAGTTACGTCGACATTTACAACACAGACAAGAAATTTGATGTTATCTACGCAGATCCAGCCTGGCAGTTTAGCAACAAGAAAACTGGTGGTTCAATGACGTCAGGAAGCGAGCATCAGTACAAGTCGGTCATGACTATTGAAGATATTAAGAACATGCCGGTCGGAAGCATTGCAAACGATAACTGCTTGCTTGTTATGTGGTGGGTTGGATCTATGCCACAAGAGGCACTAGATGTTGTTGAAGCTTGGGGTTTTACCGTTAAAAACATGAATGGTTTCGTGTGGAATAAGCTAACGAAAAAGGGCTTGCCATTCTTTGGTATGGGGTTTTACACTCGGGCCGGATCTGAATCATGCATCATTG
>JAAESD010000401.1 GCA_024229695.1 bacterium | reverse complement strand
CCAATTGTTACCATGAATATTACAGAGAATATCATTACACCTACAATTGATGCAGGTTCTTTGACACGTTTTTCTGTCTCACCTTCAAAGTACATCTTTCGTATAATCCAACCATAGTATGCTAGAGATAATGCACTGTTCAATACTCCAGCTATTGCAAGCCATGGAGCCCACCAAACAACGCTTGTTGCATCAATAGCAGAACCAAACAGCATAAGCTTACTCCAGAATCCATTAAGTGGCGGTACACCAGCTAAAGCAAGTAATGAGATAACAAGACCAAATGCAGTAATTGGCATTTTTCTGCCAAGTCCCTTGATTTTATCTAAATGTACAATTCCAAGTGTTGTGACAATTCCTGCTATTGCGATAAATGCTGCACCTTTCATTACAGCATGATTTAGAATGTGGAATAATGATGCCTGTAATCCTAATCCGCTGAACGGTGCAAGTGAGATACCAATTAAGATGTAACCTGCATGACCAATACTGGAGTATGCAAGCATTCTTGTGAGATTCTTTTGCATGATTGCTGCAACGTTACCAATAGTCATAGTCATTATGGCAATTACGCCAAGTGCCAATGTCCAGTCAAGGTTTAGCGCCGCAGCACCCATAATTACAACTCTTAATGCAGCAGCAAATCCTGCTTTTTTGGTTCCTGCTGCGAGTAATGCTGTGATTGGTGTTGGTGCGCCTTCATATGTATCTGGTAGCCACATGTGGAATGGAACAAGTCCCATTTTGAATCCAAATCCAGCAATAAACATTCCAATAGCAAGTAAGCCAATTGGAAGCATGTCTGGAGATAGGTTTGCAAATCCGTAAATAACATCACCAATGTTTGTAGAACCGGTGATTCCATATGCTAATGAGATACCGTAAATTATAATTCCAGAAGATAGTGCTCCAAACAAAAAGTACTTGATAGCAGCCTCGTTTGATGCGGAACTTTTCTTGTTGAATCCTGCAAGGATGTAT
>JAAESD010000400.1 GCA_024229695.1 bacterium | reverse complement strand
ACTCTGGCTTTGGATTGTGCAGCTAGTGAATTTTTCAAAGATGGTGCATATCATCTGGATGCCGAAGGTGATGGTGCTTGGGATGCTGACAAATTAATAGATTTCTATAAAGGAATTGTAAAAGACTATCCAATTGTGTCAATCGAAGATGGACTGGATGAAAACGATTGGGATGGTTGGGCAAAAATGAACACAGAACTTGGTGGCAAAATTCAAATTGTTGGCGATGACCTATTTGTAACTAATCCTGAACGTCTGAAACAAGGTATCGATAGTGGTTGTGCAAACAGTATCCTGATTAAGCTTAACCAGATTGGGACCTTGAGTGAAACTTTGGAAACAATTGAAATTGCTAAACGCGCAAATTATACGAATGTAATAAGTCACCGTAGTGGTGAGACTGAGGATACAACTATCGCGTCTCTGGCTGTAGCCACAAATGCAGGCCAGATTAAAACGGGATCACTTTGCAGAAGTGAACGTATCGCAAAGTACAATGAGCTGTTGCGGATTGAAGAAGAACTCGGCGACCTGGCAGTTTATCCAGGGCTTGGATGTTTCTATAACCGCAAATAACTCTGTCCTGCTTCATGGAGGAAGCTGAACATGACAAAACAAGAAGCCAATGGGCCTCGTTTTCTACGAGGCTCCCCCGTGGCCAGACCAATTATCAAACAGTTACCTGCACTTGCATTCCTTGCCCTGCTACTTTTTGCAGTTTGGCATCTGGTTTTTGATAGAAATGGCTTCAGAAAATATTCCAACCTGCAATCTGAATTAAATGATCTCACAACCGAACTTAGCAATT
>JAAESD010000399.1 GCA_024229695.1 bacterium | reverse complement strand
TCTTATGAAAAATACAATGCTGATACCTTTGGTAACAGTAACTTGGTTTTTCTTTGGTTGGTGGATTTACTGGGCATTCCCAACAGGACCGGGACTAGCCCCATCAATAATGAATGAAAGTGCTGCGTTGATTACCGACGAAAGTACTTTTAGTGCTAAGTGGTACGCACCAAATACTGAATTTATGGCGATCAATTTAGGTGATCACATAAGTGGAGTATTCTGGGCTGCTTTCTTATTATTCTCATGGACAGCTGCTTCTATCGTTTCAGGAGCAATCATTGAAAGAATTACAACTTTTGCATTTGGAATTTTAGCAATTGCAATAGGTTCGTGTTTCTGGGTAATTGATGCTGCTTGGGGATGGCACTTTGATGGCTGGATGCTTAAAATTTTAGGATATCACGATGCTTATGCATCAGGAGTAATTCACGCAATTGCGGGTGGATTTGCTTTAGGTGTTCTTATGGTTTTAGGACCAAGAATTGGAAAATTCTCCTCAAGTGGTGAACCAAGAAATATAGGACCAAGAAATCCTTGGCTAGTTACAGTTGGATTATTTTTAATTTATACTGGTTTCTGGGGATTCTATGCGGCATGTAATATACCGATATTTGATCTTGGACCTGAATATGGAATGGAAGGTGTAACATACTGGACAGCTACAAACATATATGTAACCCCTACTACACTTAGTGGTATAACTTTTAACTTCTTGATGTCATTATCAGGTGGGTTATTAGCTGGATACTGGATTGCTAAAGGTGATCCTTTCTGGACTTACTCAAGTGGACTAGCAGGTGTCATCTGTGCTTCAGCTGGAAATGATTTATATCATCCAATTCAAGCAATGATCATTGGTATGATCGGTGTTGTGATTGCATACAAACTACATTACTGGGTTGAACGTAAGTTCAAAATCGATGATGCAGTTGGAGCAGTTGCGGTGCATGGTTATGCTGGATTTGTTGGTCTTGTGATTTGTGGATTTGTTTTAAATGGTTACCCATCATCTGGAT
>JAAESD010000398.1 GCA_024229695.1 bacterium | reverse complement strand
GCCTTCTTAGCTTCGTCATCGTTTGTCATAGTGACAAAACCGAAGCCACGAGGGCGGCCAGTATCACGGTCAGTGATTAGTGCGACTTCTTCAACTGCACCGAAAGCTGAAAATAATTCAGTTACAGTTTCTTCAGTTGAACGGAAATTCAGGTTACCTACGTAAATCTTCAAGAGACACTTCCTCTTTCGTGAGCATATACTGGCCGTAAATCGGTCTCAGCTATACTCTTTAACATACAAATGGACCCCGAACATACTAGTGGGCCCGTGAACAGATAATAACCCATAAGCCCAAAATCTCCAAAATAAATAAAAAACAGTTTTCAAGAAGCTTTTGCAGGAGAGTGGCTCCAACCTGGTCCACCGACCAGGCCACTGATGTATCCAATTCCTGCCGCAAGGTGAATAATCATCAATGTAATCATAACCGACAGCCATTTTTTGCTTTTAGCTGCGATAATTGCATCAATTCCACAGGCCAAAATCCAGCAACCAGTGATGAATCCCCAAACGGTTAAATTGATGAACGGAAGTACAACTATTGATATTGAAAATAGAGCCAGGAGGAACGACAGAAGTGAGAAATGTTTTGGATTTTTCCGGGTAATCAATGCTCGCCCCAGACCGTATCTGTAAAGCTGTCTGAAAAGGGATTTCAGAGACTCTCTGGGAACATATTCCAAAGCAAAATCACGGTGGTGATGAGCCTTTATTCCTTTGTCTGATACTCGGATATTAAATTCCAGATCTTCAGCAGCATCAAATCTTTCATCAATACCGCCAAGAGATGCATAGAGCTCTTTTTCATATCCACAGCCTGCGCTGGAAGGATCGCATTCTGTATTCTCGAAAGAATAAATCATAGAGTCTTTGTGGTGTCCCAAAAGCGAAGATCTGGCAATTGCCGTAATATGACCCTGTTCAGTGTTCAAAAGTGGTTGAGGCCTTGATATACATTTTGCGCCACTGGAGAATGTTTCCCACACAGATTTCAGCATATTTTCAGATGGGATTTGGCAGTGACCGTCCACAAACAGCAGCCATTTGCCGATTGCAGCGTTTGCTCCAATATTTCTAGCAGGCCCGGATCTGTGTTTGGGATTTGTTTCGATGCGTATATTGGGAAGGTGTGTCATATAGTTTTCAACTACTTGCAGAGTGTTGTCTTCACTCATGCCATCGACAATAATAATTTCAAATCTGGAGTGGTCCAGAGTCTGACGCACCAAATCATCGAGCAGGCTACCGATGTGGTCTTGCTCATTGCGTATTGGTATTATGACAGTTAACTCTGGCTGGCTCATTTCAATCAATCAAGGTTGAAGTTTTTACTGAAAACACGACGCTTTACAAGGTAAAAGAACCCTGGACTATAGCTATCGACTTTTTTACACCATTCTGTAGTAAAACCTGTCCATGGAGTACGACATTTTGCAGCCTTATTAATTCCGCCAATGCCATCAAAAAAACCACGTGTAAATGCAAGAAAATGCAAGTCACGAATGGCATAGAATTTCATTGCCAGAATTCCGCGAAAAAGATATGGCACAGCATAACTTAGTGGATGGAAACGAGCTGAAATCCAGAATAAATTGCGTGTGTCGTAATAGTATCGGCGCCAATCTGTTCTGCCTCCGGGGTCATGATAATGTTCAACAGTTATAGAGCCGTTGTGGTATATTTCCCAGCCCGAATTGAGCAGTCGATATGCTAAATCCAATCCTTCGTGGCTGATAAAGTAGTCATTTCGATAAAGTCCGGAATCTTGCAGCGCCCTCGCCCGGAAAGCTACCGCCCCTTCCGTGAGTTCGTAAGTCGGGAAGGTGTCATCTGCGCAAGAGATCCTTTGTCGATGAACCCAGTCCCTGGTTTTACCGGTTTTAGGGTTGATAACTTTAAATGTCAGTGCACCCAGTTTCGGGTTTTCAAAGGATTCTACGACTTGCTGGATTCCAGCTTGAGTGAGTGATCTGACATCATCATCAAGTGTAATAATGATGTCGCCTGAGGCTTTGGAGATGCCGTCATTACGTGCAACAGTGCCCAGGTTTTCTGAAAGCGATACCAGTTGGCAGTCCGGAAAATATTTTTCGACTGCCTGGCTTGTACCATCTTCGCTGCCATTGTCTACAACTACAATTTCGGCATCGAGTGAGGAAAGGTTGCCCAAGGTTTCAATCAGGCAATCACGCCGATTCCAGGTCAACACTACTATAGATATCTTCAAAGCAGCCCTCCTGAAGGTGGCAAAAGATTACGATTAGCAAGTTCAGGTAACACGATATCCAGTAAGGTGAGTGTTGGAGAAGCAAAATCGTGTAAAAGAACTATATCACCTGGTGTCACATTAGACAAAAGGTCATGCGCAGCTTCAATTCCATCAGCCTCAGTTTTGCAGTCCCAGTCCAGAGGGTCACATGACCAATAAACTGACTGCAGGTTTTTCATGCGAGGAAATAACAGTGATGACGGGTTAATGCTGCCCTCGGGGTGACGGTAATATTTACAAGCTGTTCCGGTAGCTTTACTTATTGCCTGCTGGCACTGGTCGATTTCTTTTGAGATGTTATGAGTTGCAGGTGCATGATTAAAAGAGTGATTCCCGATCTGGTGTCCTCTTTCAACAACACTTTTTGCAAGTTCTGGGTGTTCTTCAACAAATTTGCCGACCATAAAAAACAGTGCACTGGTGTTGTATTGCTCAAGTTTATCCATCACCAACTCAGTGACACCGGGAGTAGGGCCATCGTCAAAAGTCAGAAGCACAAAGTTGCTGCATCGCTCAGGGAGGCGTTGCAGTAAAAGTGTTGCTGGTATCATTTTTCGTAGTTGTGATTTCATAGCACCGAATTGTAGGGCAATCTCAATAAACTTGCCACTTCATAATGATTAAACATGGATTTGGGGCAACTTTCCTGTTGATTCCGGCAAAACTAGAGTTCATCTTACTACAGTTAGTAGTACATTCATTTTTTGATCTGGGAGAATTGCCATGCGTTGGTTGATGCTTGTTGCCTTATTATTCGTACTTGTAGGTTGTGGTTCAGAGAAAGCTGAAGAAACAACTATTGAAGCTGCTAAAACTTTTGGCGTTGGAGTTACACTTACTGAAGTAACTGCAATCAGTGATATGCTTGCTGACCCTGAAAAATTCGATGGTCAGACAGTTCTGGTTGAAGGTGCTGCGGTAGCTGTATGTGAGCATCGTGGTTGCTGGTTCTCTATTGCCAGTGATGTTGAAGGCGAAACACTTCGTTTCAAAGTAGAAGACGGCGTCATAGTTTTCACTCCGGATATCGTTGGTGGAATAATGCGCGCGGAAGGTATCTTCACAGTTAACACTTTGGATCTGGAGACTACTCGTAAAATTTGTGCCCACAATGCTGAAGAAGCTGGAGAAGAATTCGATCCGGAATCAGTTACTGAATGCATGACCTATTACCAGATTTCTGGCTCTGGAGCTGTTCTACTTAAGGCTGTGGAGTAAAAAATTGAAAAAATTTCGCAAGGTTTGCCGCTGGTTGCATCAGCATCTGGGGTTTCTGGCAGTTGGTTTGACTCTGGTTTATGGAATAAGTGGTATAGCTGTCAACCACGCACATCACTGGGATGCAAATTATCAGCGGGGTGTGGAAGTTTTTATGATTGAACCTGCTGGCACAGGCCCCACAGTGGATCTGTTGCCAGTGGTTATTGATCGTGTGAAGCCGGCACTGGAAATCAAAAACAGCTGGCGTATGGAAGTTGATATTCTTCAACTTTTTGTTGAAGGTGGACAGTACGATGTAAATCTTCTAACAGGTGAAGTGATTTACAAAACTTTCAAAGAACGCCCAATGTTCTACGATATGAACTTCATGCACCTCAATACAGGCAAATCAGTTTGGACAGGTATTGCCGATGCATTTGCAGGTATTCTGATTATCCTGGCACTTACAGGCATATTCCTGGTCAGAGGCAGCAAAGGTCTTAAAGGCAGAGGTGGAGTTTTGATGGGGCTTGGTTTTTTCTTGCCTCTGATTTACATCGTTTTAGAACGATACCTGTAACAGGAGAATTGAATTGAAAATCGGCATCCGCAGAGAAGACAAAAACAAGTGGGAACGGCGAGTTCCTCTGACACCAACAGATGCTGGCTATCTGTTTAATAAAGGTGTTGATCTTGTAATTCAGCCTTCAGACATAAGAGTTTTTCCAGACAGTGATTACAGCAATGTTGGCTTGCCTTTGAGTGAAGATGCAGTTAATGCAGACTTCCTGATTGCTGTAAAAGAGATTCCAATCGATATGATTCAGCAGGGCGGCAAGTATCTTTGTTTTGCTCATGTCATCAAAGCACAACCTTATAATATGCCAACGCTGAAACGATTTATCGATCTGGGTTGTACACTGCTGGACTATGAAAAAGTTGTTGATACTGATAACCGTCGATTGATATTTTTCAGTATTCACGCCGGTTACGCAGGGATGATTGAATCGTTGCGGGCATTGGGGCTGAGGTTGAAAAGCCAGGGTACAGAGACTCCACTTGCTGAGGTGAAGCCTGCATATGAGTACAAGGATTTGAACGATGCCGAACAGCATATTACAGCAATAGGTCACCAACTTTTGGAGGATCCGCCTGCAGAACCAATCGTTATTGGTATTTCCGGATATGGCAATGTTTCGCAAGGTGCGCAAAAAGTTTTGTCATGGTTGCCTGTGACTGTTGTAGAACCAGAAGATGTTGCCAAGGCTGGTGAGCTTGCGGACAAACCTCTTGTAAAAGTTGTGTTTGGTGAAAAAGATATGGTAACTGCGGCTGGCGATTATGATTTTGAATTGCAGGATTATTTTGATAATCCTGACCGATACAACGGTAAGTTTTCAGAACATCTGCCATACCTTGATATGTTGATTAATACTATTTTCTGGACAGAGGATTATCCTCGTCTGGTTACAAAAAAATGGGCTACTTCTGCATTTGCCGATGGCAAAAAGAGCAGGTTGCAAGTTATAGGTGATATCAGCATCGATATTGAAGGTAGCATTGAAATGAGTATGAAAGCTACTTACCCAGATAACCCCTGTTTTGTTTATAACCCTGATGATGAGTCAATGTCCGATGGGGTTGAAGGCAGAGGAATTTGTCTGATGACTGTTGATAATTTGCCATGTGAATTGCCAAGAGAATCGTCAGAACACTTCAGCTCAATCCTACGTGATATGGTTGCTGAAATTTCTGAAGCCGATTGGGATGCAGACTTTGAAAATCTTGACCTGCCACATCATTTGAAGTCGGCAGTAATCTTACATAAAGGAAAACTTGTCCCAGACTTTGCCCACCTGGCAGAGTCGTTGCCGGAGTAGTAAATGAAAAAGGTTCTCGTACTTGGTGCCGGAATGGTTGCCAGGCCACTGGTTCGTTATCTGCTGGAGAATGATTTTGCTTTAACTCAAGGCGATATTGTTGTAGAGAATGCTGCAGCAATGATTGATGGCCATCCAAATGGTAAAGCAATAACACTTGATCTTTCAAATGACGATGAGCTTAAGAAATTAATTGCTGATCATGATCTGACAGTCAGTCTTGTCCCTTTTCAGTTTCATCCTGTAGTTGCACGACACTGCCTTGACGCTGGTAAGCCGATGGTCACAGCATCGTATGTTTCAGATGAGATGTCTGCAATGCATGATGAAGCAGTTGAAAAAGGTGTAACTCTGCTGAATGAAATTGGCGTTGACCCTGGCATCGATCACATGAGTGCCATGCGGGTTATTGATGCAGTTCATGCCAAAGGTGGCAGCATACTTTCATTTCGCTCCTATTGTGGTGGGTTGCCTGCACCCGAGGCAATGAATAATCCATTTGGTTACAAGTTTTCATGGGCTCCACGTGGAGTGATGGTTGCCAGCCGCAACGGTGCAAGTTACTTGCAATATGGACTTCATGTTGAAATTGAGCCTGAAATGCTGTTCCGAGACATGCATATTCTGCATGTGGATAATGCCGGTGAATTTGAGGCATATCCTAATCGCGACTCATTGAGCTATATTGATATCTACGGCATTGGTGAAGAAATTCGTACAATGTTCCGTGGTACTTTGCGCAACATGGGTTGGTGCGACACTCTTCATAATTTCCGTAAATTCGGTTTGCTGAGTTTGCAGGAAATCCCTGGTGGTGCAACCACTTATGTTGAGTTGATAAGAGTATTAGCCGGTTGCGATGAAAATGCAGATATTGCTGTTGCAGTAGCAGACAAGCTTGGACTCTGCCCAAATTGTCAACCTGTAAACAATATGAGCTGGCTGGGATTTTTTGAGGACAAGCCACTTGGAGATGCTGAAACACCTCTTGATGCTCTGTCGGTTTTGATGCAGGAAAGATTAGCTTATGCCGATGGAGAACGTGATATGCTGGTCATGAAGCACCAGTTTGTTGCAATATATCCAGACGGCCACAGGGAGCAGCTTGTTTCACAGATGGTTGATTACGGAATTTCTGGTGGCGATTCATCAATGGCAAGAACTGTTTCGTTGCCAGTTGCCATTGCAGTGCGTATGATACTTGAGGGCACCATAACCGCTAAAGGTGTTCTACGTCCGATAACCAGCGATATTTATAACCCGGTCCTTGATGAGTTGGAAGAACTGGGAATCGTTTGCGAAGAAAAAATTGAAATAATAGAACCCGGTTCTGTCTAGGAGGACAAAATGAAACCTAAAGAAATGAATAAACTCTTTAAGAGTCTTGGTTTGAAAAAAGTTAACAAGGGAGCTTCTGTTGGTGGAGAATGGTTTGCCAACAGTGGAGATTTTCTTGATGTAAATGATCCTACCACTGGAACTGTGATTGCCAAAGTTGAGCAAGCCAGTGCAAAAGATTACCAAAAAATGGTATCTACTTCACAGAAAGCATTTGTTGAGTGGAGAAATGTTCCTGCTCCTGAACGTGGCGAAATTGTTCGCCAACTTGGTGAAGCTTTGCGAGCAAAGAAAGACGACTTGGGTGCGTTGGTTTCTTTGGAAATGGGAAAGATCTTAACTGAAGGTCTCGGTGAAGTTCAGGAAATGATTGATATCTGTGACTATGCGGTTGGTCAGTCAAGAATGCTCTCTGGTCCAACACTGCAGAGTGAAAGACCTAAGCACAGAATGATGGAACAGTGGCATCCACTCGGTATTGTTGGCCTGATTACTGCTTTTAATTTCCCTGTTGCTGTGTGGGCATGGAATACTGCTCTGGCATGGGTTTGTGGTGATACTGCAATCTGGAAGCCATCAAGCAAGACTCCTCTGACAGCTATCGCTTGCCAGAATATTGCAAACGAGGTTTTCAAACGCAACGGTGTTCCTGAAGGTGTGAGTTGTGTTATTGTTGGTCGCGGTTCTGTCATCGGTGAAAAGCTGGTTAACGATGGTCGTGTTCCTCTGATTTCTGCAACTGGCTCTACTAAGATGGGTAAGAGAATTGGTGCTATAGTTGGTGGACGTCTTGGTCGCACAATCCTGGAACTTGGTGGCAACAATGCCATGATTATTTCAGAAAAAGCCGACATAAAAGGCGCTCTTGCTTCTGCATTCTTTGGCGCAGTTGGAACAGCTGGGCAGCGATGCACAAGTACTCGTCGCTTGATTATTCATCACTCAATTTATAACAAGTTCCTCAAGAAACTGATTGCCAATTACAAAAATGTTAACATTGGAGATCCTCTGAATAAGAAGACTTTGATGGGACCATTAATTGACGATACTGCTGTAGCAGATTTCAAAAACGCAATCAAAGCTGCAGTTGATCAGGGTGGAAAAATCTTGTGTGGTGGCGATGTGAAGCGCAGAAAAGGCAGCTTTGTAATGCCAACAATCATCGAGATTCAAAACAAGGCAGCAATTGTGCAAAGCGAAACTTTTGCTCCTATTCTGTATGTGATGAAGTACAAGACTGTCGATCAGGCAATCAAGATGCACAACGATGTGCCTCAAGGCCTGTCGTCTGCAATCTACAGTGACTCAATGAGTGAAGGTGAAAAATTCATCAGCTACCTTGGCAGCGACTGTGGTATCGCTAATATCAATATCGGAACTTCCGGTGCTGAAATTGGCGGCGCATTTGGTGGCGAAAAAGAGACTGGTGGCGGTCGTGAATCTGGTTCAGATTCATGGAAAGCATATATGCGCAGGCAGACTAACACTATCAACTGGGGCGGGGAAGTTCACCTGGCTCAAGGTGTTGAATTCAAGTCATAGCTTGGGTTGTGGGGTTGCTTCATTAATTGAGGTGACCCCTGTTTTTTAAGGAGCGATAATGGCCAAATCTGAGAACCTTGAATATCTCTGGGAACAACTTCAGTATCTTGGTCGGGATCGCTATGCAGGTTTCGAACAACTTATACGCAAACGAGTGCGTAATATACTTCTGGTTGCCAGCCATTATGATGCCTTCACCCTTGAAGGTGGCGGCAGACTTACCGAACTCCTTCTATCTGAATATCGTGAACTGAATCTTAGTAGCGCCCCAAGAATTACCAGAGCAAACAGTGGCAATGATGCAATGGATATGATTCATGCATACAACTATGACTTGGTAATCACGATGACTCGAATTGGGGAGATGCATCCGGTTGAATTGGCACGCAGAGTTAAAAGTGTAGACAAAAAATTACCAGTTATGGTCTTGGGATATAACGAGCGCGAGCTGGCACGAATTGATTCAGTTCCTGATCACCCTGTTGATATGTCTTTTGTCTGGACTGGTGACGTGAAGCTGCTGGTTGCAATTATCAAAATGATAGAAGACAGACTTAATGTTGCAGATGACACACATAACGGCGATGTCAGAGTAATTATTGTGGTAGAAGACTCAGTTCGTTTTTACTCATCGTATATGCCGTTGATTTACAGAGAAATTATGAACCGTACTCAGGAGTTGATGGCTGATGGTATTAATCTAAGTCAAAAACTTCTGCGCATGAGAGCTCGCCCCAAAATTCTTTTTGCCACAACATTTGAAGATGCATGGGCTCTTTATGATAAATATCGTAAATATGTTCTTGGTGCAATTTGTGATGCCAGGTTTAGTCGCGATGGGAAAGTTGTAGCTGACGCCGGTCTTGAGTTTATCAAATTACTTAAATCAGATGATCCGAAGTTGCCTGTAGTTCTGCAATCATCAGAAGGTACAAACAGAGAACTGGCTGAAAAAGCTGGTGTCGGGTTTATCAACAAACACTCTGTTAAACTGCATAAAGAGCTACGAAGTTTTATGCAGAATGAGTTGGGATTTGGTGACTTTGTTTTCAGGCTTGAAAACGGAACTGAAGTTGCCAGAGCAAGTAATACCAGAGAGCTGGAAAAACTTTTGCCCAAAGTTCCCAATGAATCAGTGATGTATCACGCAGAACACGATCATTACTCCAACTGGTTGCGTGCAAGAACAAAATTTACACTGGCCTCAATGATCAAGCCTGTTAAAGCAAGTGAGTTCAGCGACGCTGATGACTTGCGCAGTTTCCTGATAGACACCTTGCAAAAGTATCGCAGACTGCTTCAATCTGGTGTTGTACTGGATTTTTCAAAGAAGAGTTTTGATTCCAATGCCGGGTTCACAAGGATTGGCACAGGTTCTCTTGGTGGTAAAGCCAGGGGGCTGGCTTTTATGAATCATGTTATCACTCAGCTTAATGTTGGTGGTCACCTTGATGATGTTACTGTTAAAGTTCCACCAACAGCAGTTATTGCCACAGATGTCTTTGATCAGTTTCTTGGTGAAGATGATTTGCGCGAAATGGCTTTAGACGGTAACAATGACCGTGAAATTGCTGAAGCTTTTGTAAATGAAAAACTACCTCAACATATAATGGATGATCTCCGATATTTTCTGGAACAGGTTGAGTATCCACTTGCTGTTCGATCATCAAGTCTACTTGAAGATGCTCAATGTCAGCCATTTGCCGGCGTTTACAGAACCTATATGATTCCCAACAGCCATACGGATTTGAATACTCGATTAGATCAGTTGTGTGAAGCAATTAAACTGGTTTATGCATCGACGTATTTTTCAAGTGCAAAGTCTTATCTTACTTCTACAAATAACCGTGTTGAAGAAGAAAAAATGGGTGTAATTATTCAGCAGATTATTGGAAATAAACATGATGATGTCTTTTATCCTGACTTTGCAGGTGCTGCACACTCCTTGGATCATTACCCTCCTGCAGGTGCAAACCCTGAAGACGGAATGGCCCTGGTTGCTCTTGGACTTGGCAGGATGGTAGTTGAAGGCGGGCAGTGTTTGCGGTTCTCACCAAAGCAACCTGAACGGTTGATGCAGTTTGCAACAGTTGATGATACTTTGCGAAACAGTCAGAGACAATTCCAGGCAATCGATGTGAGTGACCCTAATAGATATCCTCATTTTGATGAAGATGAAAATGTTGTCTCACTGGAGCTTTTCGATGCAGAAAGACACGGAACTCTTAATGCTGTTGGCTCAACATATTCTGCTGAAAATAATGCAATTTATGAGGGCATCGGCAGAAAAGGAACCAGGATTGTTTCTTTTGCACCAGTGCTGAAATCCGGTCTGTTTCCATTGTCTGAAGTTTTGTCTTTAATACTGGAGCTTGGCCGCAGGTGTATGAACTGTCCCGTTGAAATTGAATATGCAGGTGATATCACAACTCGTGAATTTTCACTATTACAAATCCGACCACTGGCCGGGAATTATGCTATTCATAATCTTGATGCCGCTTTATTGGATGACCCAAAGGCAGTAGTGGCTACAGAGGTTGCAATAGGTAATGGTATTTACGATGATGTAACTGATATTATTTATGTTCCTCGCGATCGATTTGACAGAGGCAGTACCGTTGCTATAGCTCAAGAGATTGGCCAGATGAATATCAAACTTCGCAGCCAGGGAAGAAAGTATATGTTGCTCGGTCCTGGGAGGTGGGGCAGCAGCGATAGGTGGTTGGGCATTCCTGTTGAATGGTCACAGATAAATTCAGCATCGGTGATAGTTGAAACTGACCTTGATGATTTTAAAGTAACACCAAGTCAGGGAACTCACTTTTTTCAGAACCTGACATCTTTTGAGGTTGGATACCTGACGGTGAATTTGAATAGTGGTGGAGGAAAAGTTGATTGGGATTGGCTTGATAGTCTGGAAGTTGAAAATGATACAAAATATTTGAAACATGTTAGTCTTGATGACCCACTTACAATAATTATTGATGGACGAAAAAGCAGGGCAGTGGTGCTTCAACCTGAAAAGGCCAAAACAGGACAAAAATAGTCTTTGTATATGATTTAACAGCTGTATTGTAATGTATTGTGAAATAAAGAGATAACCTGTGTTTTTATGTGTCGATTTTTCTTGCAAACCCACAATAGATTCCTATGTTTTAATGCATGTTAGTAAGCGCAATCCTGCGGGATTGTTTAATATGTTCCATTTCGAAATGGGAGACAGACATGTCAGATTACAAGGTTTTTGTAGATCAGGTTGCTGCTAAAAATGAAGCACAACCAGAGTTCATCCAGGCAGTTGACGAAGTCGTCGAATCTATCTGGCCAGTATTGGAGAAACGTCCAGAGTATAGAAAACAAAACATTCTGGAGCGTATTGTTGAGCCAGAACGCGTTATCATGTTCCGTGTACCATGGATGGATGATTCAGGAAACTACCAAGTAAACAAAGGTTTTCGTATTGAAATGAACTCTGCTCTTGGTCCATACAAAGGTGGCCTGCGTTTCCACCCAAGTGTAAACCTTGGCATCCTGAAGTTTCTTGCTTTTGAGCAGATCTTCAAAAATTCACTGACAACCCTGATGATGGGTGGCGGTAAAGGTGGATCAGATTTTGATCCTAAAGGCAAAAGTGACAATGAAGTAATGAAGTTCTGTCAGAGCTTTATGACTGAATTGCAACGTCACATCGGACCTGACACAGATGTACCTGCTGGTGACATTGGTGTTGGTGGCCGTGAAATCGGTTACATGTTCGGTCAGTACAAACGCTTACGCAATGAGTTCACTGGTGTTTTAACTGGTAAATCTCTTAACTGGGGTGGCTCACTTATCAGACCAGAAGCTACTGGTTATGGTACTGTCTACTTTGCAGCTAATATGCTTGAAACTCGTGGCGAGACTCTTGAAGGCAAGACTTGTCTGGTCTCTGGTAGCGGTAATGTTGCTCAATACACAGTTGAAAAACTGCTGGACCTTGGTGCAAAGCCTGTCACATTTAGTGACTCTGCTGGATACGTATATGACGAAGCTGGAATCGACAGAGAAAAACTGGCTTGGGTCATGGATCTTAAAAACAACCGTCGTGGACGTATAAGCGAATATGCTGAGAAGTTTGGCGCAGTTTATACAGCTCGTGATGACAGCCTGGACTACAACCCATTGTGGAACCACAAAGCTGACTGTGCTTTCCCAAGTGCAACTCAAAATGAAATCAACGAAGTTGATGCAGCTAACCTGCTGAAAAACGGTATTTATGTTATTGGTGAAGGCGCTAACATGCCTACAGTTCCTAAAGGAATTGTACAGTTTGTTGATGCTGGTATTTTGTACGGTCCTGGTAAAGCTGCAAACGCTGGTGGCGTTGCAGTTTCCGGTCTGGAAATGGCTCAGAACAGCCAGCGCCTGGCCTGGACTCGTGAAGAAGTCGATCAGAAATTGATGTCAATCATGAAAGCTATCCACACTAACTGTGTAGATACTGCTAACGAGTTTGGCACACCTGGCAACTATGTCAATGGTGCTAATATCGGTGGTTTCTTGAAGATTGCTGATTCAATGATTGATCAGGGACTCGTTTAATACGAACCTGTTTAGTTAGTTGAAAAAGGCCCCCAGCTCGAGAGAGTTGGGGGCCTTTGTTTTTAGTTCAAACAAATTCAGCAGAGTTTTACTAATTCCCTATATAACTTTGTAGTCTCCTGGGTGCCATCATCTTTAATATTATCGAGTAAGTGGATAATAGTTTCTTTTGCCAGTTTAATTTTGTGCATTTTGATGTATGCAAGAAATTTCAAAATTAGCTCTGATTGACCTGTTTCAAGCAGGTTGTCCAAAATCAGTTTCAGGACTTTGCCAATCAGATGTTTAGGCAGGTTTAATTTTTCAGATTGCATAACACTGTTCTCAACCTGGCTGATAAGTTCTGGAGTGCAAAGAGACTTGCGCAAAAGTGCAATAGTTGCATCGTCGTGGCCAATTTCTTTCTGTGCGTTGAATAATTTGTTACTAGTGGCCGATTCCAATGAGTGCGAGTTATAAATTGAATCAAGAATATTCATAAATCCCTGGAGTTCATGAGAACCATCTGAAACCAGAGCCAACATATCACCATTATTGAAAGGCATTTTCTGGATATTGATTTTCCCAAGAGGATCAAGTCCGATAGCCCGATTCAATGCTCCTACAGTTTTGACAGAGCCACCAGACAAATGAAGTTTGCCACCAATTTTAATAGGTATTGCTTGTGTATCATCTTCACTGATTTGAACAATGCCATCATTGCTGACCTGGTAAAGTCTTGAATCACCTATGCTCAAATAGTTATAACGGTCACAATCAGTTTCCCAGACCACGAAAACAATTGTTGTTGTTGCTCCTGCTGCAGAACCGCTCAAATCGCATACATCCTGATGTGCAATTATAACCGATTCGCGCATGCGATCTTCAATATTGCCGTTTGCTTCTTCAAAGGCTCTCAATAAAGATTTGCAAGCCGTTTCCGATGCCAGGTAGTCATGACTATGAGAACCAATGCCATCGCATACACAAATTGCTACGACTGAATCGTTGTCACAAATAATTGAGTCACAATAGTCGCCACATTTTGATTTACCTGGGCCAATTGCTCGCTCTACATGAAGTTCGTATTCAGAGTTCAATTACATCCCTTTGTTCACGAGGTTATTCTCAGCCTCCAACCACTCCATCAGTGGCGCAAAATACTCAAGCATTGCACGGCTTGAAAGTTTTTCACCAGTAGCTTCTACCATCAACTCACGCCAATCACAAGCCGCACCCTGCTTCAGAACCTCTTTCAACCAATCACCGACTTCAGTGTTGCCATAATAATTAGCAGTTTGTGGCGATTCATGCAGGATCTCTCTGCAGATATAGTCATGCAGCTGATGCAAGATTACATTGCTGATAGCGTAGTCGTAGTATTGAGCAGGGTCGTCGTTGATATGAGTTTTTGTTGCAGCATCGCACCACTCTTCACTGCGAGCTGAAGGAGGAGTTACGCCCTGATACTGTTCTACATACTGCCACCAGCGGGCATTCATTTGTTCACCAGTGAGTTCTTCTTCATAAAAATCGTGTTCCCAGTGCGTCATTGTTCCACAGGCAAAAGGCATGAAAGTAACTGGTCCAACAAGTGCCTGATTTAGAAGCCACTGAATCTGGTCAACATCGCCCTCAAGCAGACCGATTTCCTTCAAGTAAGATACCTGGCTACCGGCAAGCTCAATTAAAGTGCCGACACCTTCATGCATGCCACGGTTCGCTCCTGTACGCAGGACAAATGGAACATCGTCATTGCTGTAAAGCATGTAGTAGTAGATATGACCGAGCTCATGGTGAGTTGTCTGAAACCAGTCAAAAGTATTTTCGACAGACATAAGCGAGCGAACATCGTTATCCAGATCGATGTGCCATGCTGAGGCATGTGTGTTCTTTTTCCGCGTTGCATCAGCAGGTAATGCATATAGGTCCGATTTATCCCAGAATGTTTGAGGTAGAGCAGGGAACCCCATCGATGTGTAGTAGCGTTCGCCTTGTTCAACCAACCATTGCGGAGATTTGTCGTCAACCAGCTCATCAAGGTTGATTCCCTCAACCAGGCCAGGCCAGCTTTGAGCCCAACGGTTATCAATCCAGTGTGCAGGAATTGTTTCCGGAACAGGTTGGTTGTATCTGTTAGCAAGTTGTCGTGCAGTCCAGGTGTGTAATTCTATGAATAATGGGTTGAGACCATCAATCAACTCATCCATCAGCTCAACCATTTCATTTGAACTCATTCCATACTCACTGCACTCAAGACCAAAGTAAGAGCTATAACCCATGCTGCGAGCAACCTCGTTGCGCAAGTCGCGAAGTTCAATCAACCCCGGTTTCAAAGATGGGCCAATAGCTTTGCTTGCTTCCCACAGTTCCAGCCTTTCAGCTAAATTTCTTGATGATCCCAGTCCGTTTACAATATCGTTTGGAGTAACTGGCTGACCATTTACTGTGTAATCAAAAGTGTAGAGCTTGCTGTTCTGGTCTGCTTCTGCTTTGATCAGTTTGTCTACAGTTTTTGGAATTGTGCCTGGGAATTTTGCTGCGTTAAGGAGTACATAGTTCAGCTGTGCTGTTTGGAGTTCGGTCAGGTTGTCTCGTTCAAGAAATGCCTGTGCTTTCTCAATCAATTCTGCACTGCCAAGTTGTTGAGCATAAGCTTGCTCAGCAACAATTCTTTTTTGTGAGTTTTCTTCACATATGTTTGTGTTGTCATCCCAACGGGCACCTTCAGCAGCAGTCCACAAATTCTTGTAAAGTATGTTGTAGTCTGCAAGGAAATCGTCGACGTTTTGCTGTGAACAGCCAGCAAGTAAAGTGATTGTTAAAGCAACTAAAAGTAGCTGTTTCATTGTATCTCCAATGGTTAAGTGTTGTATTGGAATCAGGTTAACATGATATGTCACCTCCGGGAAAGTAATTAATTAATACCGGATAAAACAGGTAGCCTGTATCATCAAGTGGTGCAATAAGTTATGCTTGAAATTACTGAAGAAAAATAAATATTCCAATGTAAGCAGTTTTCAGGTTATAATCTTGGAAATCGTTTAGGACTTGTGCCCGTCCCACAAAGTTCCTGACGACGCGGATATGCTACCCGTCGTCACAACAGAGCTCTGGCTTGACAAACCAGTAGACTGGAAAACATATATGCAACATATCCGCATTCTGCTTTTTGCGATGTTTTGCCTAATTCTACAATCTTCCGTTACAATGGCTGGGAATGTCACTGCTGTTGATGCTCGCGCGATATGTTTGAACTGGCTTGATTCTGTAGTTATTTCACAAGGATCATGGGCTGGCTCAGATTCTCCTGTCATTAATTCACATTCAAAGTTAATCACAGAAAATTTATTGGTTGGCTACAAGTTTGATATCGAACCATCCGGTTATGTGATTGTACCTTCGATAACTGAATTGGCTCCTGTAAAATCATGGAGTGAGACAGGACTTTTCATGGATGGAGGGTTCAGCGGTTATGTATTAGATAATTTACATGGCAGAGTTGAACTTGCGACACAGCTTACGTCGCTGCAGGTGCTGGAAGCATTCCCCGATGCTCAGACAAATTACAATTTACACAGGAAGTTGTGCAACAACCCTGTCCAATTCTCAAAATCACATGATACAACTGTTAGCCCTCTGCTTGAAACTGCATGGCATCAGGATTACCCTTTCAACGAGTATTGTCCTATAGGTGATGGAGGTAGGACATATGTTGGGTGTACGCCTCTGGCAGCCGCGCAGTTAGTACGTTATCACCAGTGGCCTGTTTCTGGTACTGGAACTGAACAATGGTGGTGGAGCGGAGATATTGGGTGTGGCGGCAATAGCTCGGGCACAGTTATTTATGCTGAATATGGTGATCCTTTTGACTGGGACAATATGCCTCCTGGAACAGTCATGTGGAATGCAGACCAGGAAGTAAAGGATGCCGTTGCTGAACTCTGTTTTGATATGAGTGCTGCCTGCCATACAGAGTTTAGTAGATGTGGGTCTCAATCTGTTCTTGCCGACGTGAAAGCTGCTCTGATTCAACACTTCCGATATAGTAGCTCAGCACAGGAGTTGATGCGCTTCTCGTATCCCCAAGAGGAAACCTGGTTTGCCTTTATCCAGCAAGAGTTGCAGAATGGCAGACCACTTCTGTATTCCAGCCTGATTCATACTATGGTTTGTGATGGCTTTCGTATTGTTGATGACATGAACCAGATTCACCTCAATTTTGGTTGGGGCGGAGATAGCGACAATTGGTTCACTCTGGATAACATTGAGACCAGTTACTATGACTTGACTGAAAAGATGTTGATAGGCATAACTCCTGAAATCACGGGATTAGAACCTGAGCTCGAGAACTTCACAGTAGCTAGAGAAAACAATTCTGCAATGTTGAACTGGTCTGTTCCAGGGTATTGGTCAGAAATAGAATTCCTGGTTTTCAGGAGTAATAGAAGAGGTTGTTACAGGCAGGAAACATCAGCTCCCATGTCTGGTCTTGAAGAATATTCATTCCATTCACATCGGCGAGTTTCTGCCAGTACTCGTTGGAAACTATTGGCAAGCGACTCTTTTGGTAACGAGTGGGAATATGGTCCAATTGGTATCGATTATGAGTCACTTGAATCGTACTCACAAGGTTCCGTAGTAGTCACAAATGGCGCTTATCCTCAAATCAGTTTCAGCCTGCCAGCTGCAGGTGACGTTGCTTTCTCTGTATATAATCTGCGTGGGGAAGTTGTACTGAAGAGACAGGTTGCCGGATTGCCAGGCCTGAATACAATTTTATGGGATGGTACTAACAATAACGGTCGGTCTGTTTCATCTGGTGCCTACTTCGCAAAAGTATCTGCAACTGGATGCTCTGAATCCTGCAAGTTTATTCTCTCAAAATAAAGACAAAGTAAAAAGACAAAAATAAAGGGGCTTCCATTTGGAAGCCCCTTTACATTCTACTTATATCTTACAAATCAGTCAGCAAATATGTTCTTCACCTGACCCCAGGTTACGTTGTCGTTTCCTGTTGGACCTTGTGGGAACATAAGTTTGATTCCAAACACTCTGTCATAGCCACCAGGTACGGTAATAAATGGTGGGTTTGGATCGCTGATTCCAGTTCCAAAGAAATCCCAATCATCAAATGGATAACCAATCATTTCCATTAGAGGAATAGCAGAGCCTCCATCAAGATCACAAGTACCGTTTGCGGATCCTGAGTAAATACCCCAGCCAAATGGGTCATCTAGAAGCATACGCCAGCCATCGTCAACCATTCCGTGAAGGAGCAAGTCTCCATCTAAGAAAGTTGATGTATCAGCCCAGTCACCTGGAGTGCCACCAATAGCATCTTCAAATATTGAAAATTGGCCACCGACGAAAATAACTTCTTTAATTCCAGCTGGTTGATCCCACATAAAAGAATCAATCAGCAGTCCAGTTACACAGATTGTGTACTGGTTGTTGTCAAAATCCAGAGGAATCGGATTAGGAATTCCTGCTGGCGGGTTGGCGATTCCATAGATTTCTACAATAGAACCAGGTTGATCCTGAATAGGGTCTACTTTAGAAAATCCTTCAAAAGTAAATTCAACTTGAGCAGCAACAGAAGTTGCCAAAATAGCCAACATAACTACTATCATTATCTGTCTGTTCATCATTTTGCCACCTCCTAGCGAAACAAGTTCTTGATTGTTCCCCAGCTGACATCGTCATTTGGGATAGGTGAGTAGTATACATGGCCGTCTACTGAAAGATCGAAGCCATCAGGAACTGTGCCATCTTCATCAAACAAAACAGCACCACCAATTGTGTATCCATCAGGAGCTTCAAGTTCATAACCTTGATCCTGGAACCATTGTCCCAGCTCAAATGAAATTGTGCCCTGGAAGTTACCGTCACCAGCAGCTCTGTCAATAGTCAGAGCAAACAGGTTAAATGTTCCGTGCAGGAACACATGGCCATTGGTGAAAGTATCAAGGAATTGGCTTTGTGGTGGATCAGTACCGAAGATAGGGTTAGTGTAACCTGGGTCCATGTAAGGATCGGCAATTATGTCGATTGATCCTCCAGAATAAAAAATACGTTCGGTGTCTGGTCCGATAACTTCTGCACCTGCAGACACAAGGTCATACATGTGCCAGGTGTATTGATAGTCATCAGGAGACCATTCAAAAGGCTCACCGGTGCTATCAATAAAACCGAATCCTGCGAGAATATCTCCAGGATTGCTTTCATCAAAACCGATGACTCCAGGTGTATTATCTGATTCATATAAGAATCCGATAATATCCAGGACGTTATAGTCCTGACAGATGGCAGTAGAAGCCATCAAAATCAAAGTAGCTGCAATTAGTACAGTGCGCATATTTCCTCCAAGATGCACGCGCCGGAAATGTCTGCATTGACAAGTCAGTGCTTTTCACGAGTAGAATGAAGCAATAACATGGTTATCAGGGGGGGCGGGACCTCCTTCCCATTAACTATAATACTCCATATGACATGGGTTATTATCACCAACGCTCATTGTAGAGCAGATTGGTTATGGTTGCAAGCGTATTATTTATAAATATAACACTAATTTTGGACATAAGAGGCTTTTTTTAGAGTATAAACTGAGACGGGCTACTTTTACAAGTAGCCCGTCTTTATTGTTGAGACAATTTAAAGCTAGTTAAACAGTCTTTCTATAGCTGTAAAAGCCTCAGGTGCAGCAGCAGTTGGTGGTGTTGGATCTAAGCCATAAGTTGGATCCCAAGACCCTAGGTCTACAGGAGCCTCAAACTCAGTACCAAAAGCGCCATTAATCAAATCCAGGAACCCTTGAGCAACAAGTGAATAACCGTGGCTATTAGGGTGGATTCCATCCAAAGAGAACTCAGTCATAGATGCTGCAGTTGCAACATCGTATCCAGCAGCTGGAAGTAGTGCCAGGAAGTGAGTCTTTTGAACTGCAGTCATTCCTGCAAGAGCGGCATTGGCATCATAAACCATAATGCCACGAGCAGCAGCAGCTGCAGCAATGATATCATTGTATGCAACAACCATTGATTCAACGATATCAACCTCAGCAGCATCAAGAGTCAATGAAGCTGGTAAATCCACTGGATTATATGGATCTAGAAAACTAAGTGCAGGGAATAGGACATATTCCGGAGTTTCCTCATATGTAATTGTATGTGGATACCCGGCACCAGCCATAATAGCCTCAAAAACTACCTGAGGCATAAAGTAAGGAGCAGATGAAATCGACGGAATGTTAGCCGTCATGATCATTGGTTCCCAGCCTGATTTCAGCATTGTCTCTGCAGCAATTTTATCCAGAATGCCTTCATACATTGTCTGGAATACCGATGGAGGAGTGATGTTTCCATTTACCCCATCAAAGACTGCTGGTTCACCACTTGTTGCACCACCAAGAATGTCGTTATTACCAATCCAGCATGTAACCAGTGTTGGGCCACGGTTAATTGCCTGATCGATCATTGTAACATTACCGAAGGTTGGGTTACGCAGGATAAAGTCAAAGTATCCGTTGCCTGGTGATTGACTATTTGAAGAGTCAGTACAGTTAAGTATGTCATTCGTTGTAGCACCTGGAACGCCAAGGTTGCTGTAAGGGACAGGCCAGCTTGAGGCCAGGAGTAGATTAGGTACTTCAGCAGTTGGAGTTTCGCCAATAAGGCCAATACTAGTGCCTGTCCAGTGAAGGACAGAAGCTGTAAATGCAGGGTCACCAGTATCAGTTGAACCTATACCAGGGTGATTAATAAGGGGCTGAACAAAAGAGCCTGCAGGATAGCCCAATGCAGAAGCAATCTGCTGTGGGTAACTGTAGCTCTGTCCTGCAACATGAAGTCCACCGTCCTGGAAGCCAGCTGTAAAGCTGTTACCAATTGCGATGTAGTTTGCGAAGTAACCAGCACCTGATGGGACTGTTACTGGATATGTGACACTTTCAGGAGTGTCTACGCCACAGCCGGAGGCAAGAAGAGCCAACGCTGCAACCATGATCAGAATTCTTGATTTGGTCATTTCTGTTCCTCCTCTTAGAAGTTGTAGTTAACGGCTACGCCGAAGATGTGTGCGAATGAATCATATGAACCGGCAGGGTTAATTTCGGTTTCGTATGATGCGTGTTCTCCATCGACAATATTACTGCGTTCCTCAAAGTTCACACTCATGTATGAACCAACCAGAGTAACTTTCTCACTGTACTTGTACTCAACACCAAATGAGTAATCTTGACGATCAGCATCTGGAAGCATTGGGTTTACAGAACCTACAGGCTGAGGTGTGTTGTCTTTTACATACCCAAGCAGGATGTTGGTTTTTTCGTTCATGTTGTATGTGACGCCAACACGATATTGCCAAACATCTTCGTAGTTTTCTTCAATTGTCTGGTCAAGTGCATCATTCTCAAAGTCCAGGAAGATCTCATCGAAGTGTTCCCAGCCAAAGTGAACAGCATTGAACTCAAGACGAGTTTTATCAGTTGCCTGCCATGCAGCACCAAGGCTCAGCATGTGAGGCAGTTTGAACTCAGTATTTGCATACTGTTTGTTTCCACCAAGGCCAGCAATCTGAGCATCAATTGTAGATGCCAACGCTGCAGGAGCAACATTGGTCATGACAAGCTCACCTTCAGTGATATTCATAGTTTTTTCATGGTGATACATGATACCAAAGTCCATTGAGCCAGGACCTTTAACCATGCAACTGACAACAGGAGTAAAGTTGAAGCCACTGCTGCCTGAAAGTTCTGCATCGATAACATTGGTCAGAGCCATGTCACCACCAAATGGGATTGCGGTAAACTTGTTCAGTGCGATTTCTGTATGTGCAATGTCTGCACCAATGCTTAGAGCAACGTTGTCTGTGACTTTCATTGCAACAGCAGGTGTTATATAGACAGTTTTCAGGTCAACATCATAACTAATTTGACGACCGGGAGATGTTGCAGGGTCTTCCCAGGCAACACCCATTCCAAATGGAGCATACAGTCCAACACCATAGCTTAGGTCGCCTGTATTTTTGTAGTAATACAACCCCGGGATAGGGAAGATAGCATCTTTAGTTATTGCTGATGAATGGCTGCCATCAGGCATTGTTGCACCAGTAAATTCGGCAGTTGGTAAAATGGGCATCAGGTTCATGCTCAATCCGGAACCCTCGAGAAATGCCAAACCAGCTGAATTGTAGAATATTGCAGAACCGTCATCAGCAGTAGCTGTGAAAGCTCCACCCAGAGCAGTCGCTTTTGCGCCAGCTTCGTAAATGTTGAAACCGGCTGCAAATGCTGTACCTGATACCAGTAGTATCAAAGCACAAGCAAGAACGGTTAATTTTCGGGTCATGTCTTACTCCTTCATCAGGGAAAGTGGCGTCACATCGACACCTGTTATTCTAACAATTTATTTTTCACGAGACTGTTATGCACACTAGCACATCGTTACCCATGTTGGGAACAATTATTTGCATAGATATGAAACTACTAATCCCAGTTTTTAGCCCTGTCAAAGATGTAGGACACAACTATCAGGCAAAGCATAATTGCTGGAGCAACGTAAACCCACGTTGGGATAGCCATTGCAACACCACCACCGTAGGAGTGGAGGCCTGAGAGGAAGTAGTTTACGCCGAAGTAAGTCATTACTATGGAAGCGATTGATGCAAAACTTGCCGATGCCATTACCCATGGTCTGTTCATACCAGGTAACCATCGGAAGTGAATTGCAATTGCATAGACAAGAATAGTAACCAGACTCCAGGTCTCTTTTGGATCCCAGCCCCAGTATCTACCCCACGATTCATTGGCCCATACACCACCCAGCAGCGTACCGACGCTCAATAAACCAAGCCCAACAACCAGAACATTAAATTGGAGTTTATCCAGAGATTTAATAGATGCTTTGATATGTGTTTTGCCCGGACCTTTCAGCATGTGCAGAATCAGAATCAGCCCACCGAGCAGTGAACCAAGACCAAGGAATCCGTAACTTCCGGTAATAACTGTCACATGAATATTAAGCCAATACGATGCCAGTACAGGAACGAGTGGCCCAATTTCAGGATCAAATGTCGATAGCATGGCAACAGACAGAATTACCATTGTCAGGAGTGCTGAAATTGCAGAGGCACTACCTCGTTTTTGCCCGAATTCGAAAACTATTCCAGCAGCAGCTGTTGCCAGAGCGATAAAAATCAATGACTCATAACCGTTACTTAATGGTGCTCTACCTGAAGCAATCCAGCGCAAAACGTATGCATACAAGTTGTATCCAAAGGCTACCCAGAAAATCAGTGTTCCAATTCCAAACAGAGGGTGAGTCCATTTGTATGGTGCACCTTTATGTTTTATCAGGTTCCAGAAAAAGGCAGCAATCAAAAGAACAAAAGCAAGCAGGTACGGCATTGTCACATTACGGAAAGCATGACTCTGATTGAGCCAAAGCTCTGACTTGATTGATAGCGGTGAGGGAATTACATCTGCACCATATTCTTGTTGAATTTTGTCGGTAGCTTCAAGTCCAATCCAGATTTGTTCATTGTCACTTGCTGCAATACCTGCAAAAAAAGCATCAAATGCGGCTCTGCAACTGTTTATGTAATCACCTTCAGGCATTTGATACAGCTCATCAAGTCCCAGCCATTTGTTGTTTTGATCGCCAGGCAACGGGTACAGTCGCATCCCGCCACCATTGAGAGCGTTGTAGTAAATGTTAAATCTCTCATCCAGTTTCAAGAGCTTGCGTTGGAATTTGCTGCGGTCCCTATCAGGAGTACGCATAGCCTTGTTGACTTCTTCTGACAGCCTGTATTGACCAGCTTCAGTAAACAGTGATGCAGCAGAAACATGAGTTTGCTCTGCTGGTAGTTTCAAAAATTCACGCACTGCTGGGAATCGAACTCTGAGAACTTCTTCCTCAAACCAGGGCTGAGGATTTGTCATCCAGCTGAAACAGAGATCAACAGGTTCCCAGCCATCAAAGTTCTCTCTTTTAGTGATTTTCATAGATAGTTCACGACAGTAAGTATCCAGCGGCTTCATCCTGCCACGGAAATCCTGCATAATAATCTTGCTTGCAAATTCCCTGTTGCTCTCAGTCAGGTAATTTTTCTCATGCAACGGTGCATGATTATGACCTGTATGATCAGCTGCTGCTAAAACAGGAGAGAAAGAAGAACAGAGAACTATAAAGGCCAAGGCAGCAACTTTTGGTTTTTTGAAAAGTAGGTCTTTCATGAAAATCAAAATGAACCCCAGAGTTATCAATATGTAGCCGATGTAAGTTGGCCATTTGCCAGGATCGTAGCTGACAGAAAGGACAGTTCCTTTTTCATCTTTATCATATGAAGACTGGAAGTGTTTGAAGTTCCTGTGAGTAAGCGGGTGATTCATATAGATTCTGACTTTTTTACCATCGATACCTTGTGTCTGGTCATATAATCTCACATGGCTTTCATAGCTTGCGGGATTGTTTGAACCTGGATATTTCACTAATTGAAAATCTTCCAGAGCAATACTGTAAGGCAATGGAATTCTGATTGAACCAAACCAGATTGTGGCATTTTGTTCACCAATCTTAATTGAGACACCATTACTTTCGTCTTTATAAACTTTCTTTTTAACGCTTTCTCCAGTTGGCGAAGTAACTGTCATATCTACAGACGCGGGGGCTTTTGCGTGATTGGTACCTTGTGGAGAATACTCTGCTGAGATAGCCCATTTTTGTCCATCGATATCTATTTTGCCGGATGTTGTCTGTCCATTCTGAAACAAGCGAACGGGGAATGAACCAAAGCTGTCGGCGACTTGCAGTTGCAGGTGTGCATCGCGACTCCAGATAAAGTCTGCCGATGAGCCTTCGCGGATTGGCATTATACCTTCGTAGCCATAGAATCTGGTAATACCTGCAGAGAGTAGAATGAAAATCATCGAAAAGTGAATAAGGAACAAACCGTATTGTTTAGGTTTGTATGGACCTCTTTTTATAAGCAGCAGGGTGAGGTTCAAACAGAACAATCCCAGCAGAATTTCAAACCAGGTTGTATTGTAGACAAGCCCGCGTGCAGCTTCGGCACTGAAATCTGATTCAATGAAAGTTGCTTTTGCAATTGCCACTGCAAAAACAATAAGTATAGCGACTGTCAGTTTCATTGATGTAAGAGCTTTAAGGACCGGGTTTTTGAAGATATTCTTCACTTTTACCGCCTGTTATAGAAGGGTGGATTATTAAAATCCAGTAATTTGCTGTGAATAAGTAAACAGTAAAATGGGATATCGTCAAGTACCTTGCTTGACTGAGGATGTCGAAATAATTATCTATTGGTATAGAATCGTCTAACTCTTGAGATTTGAGGCTTGTTTTGTTTAAAATCGAAACCAGGTATGCTCTACATGCTGTAGTGGTACTTGCTCAGAACCAGGGTAGAGTGCGTAACCCGTTTTTATCGGAAAAAATGGATATCTCTTTGCCGATGGTTGCTAAAATCATGAATAAACTCGGTCAAGGCGGTCTTGTTACCAGTAAGCCGGGCCCAGGAGGTGGGTATCAACTATCGCGTCCGGCATCGGAAATAAAACTGTTCGATGTTATTTCTATAAATGAGGGACAGGACTGGGGTACAGATTGTATTCTTGGTAAACAGGAATGTACCGAGGAAACTGTTTGTGAAATGTATTGTTCATGGCCGGAGCTCCGAAAACATATTATGAAAATGTTAACTGAACATACGGTGCAGGAAATGGCTGATGGGTCTGTTGATTTAAGTCTGAAAGTTACAGGTAAATAATGGGAATGTTCAGCAATAAAAAAAATCCGGATCGATTTAATAACATCTTCAAGGGAAAGCCTGTAAAGGGGCTAACTTTAAGACGTGGTTCGCAACTGTTGACTCTTGCAGTTTTGACGATAATGGGCATCCAGTTTGCTGATTTCATTAACAAACTGGAACAGGGATTGCCAGGCGGAGTTAGACCCGCTGGTGTTGAAGGCTTCTTGCCGATTGGTGCATTAATCAGCTTGAAACATTGGTTCGCAAGCGGTGAGTTTTCAATGGTTCACCCAGCCGGGTTGGTAATATTGATACTGGTTTTAGGAACTGGTTTTCTGTTACGAAAAGCATTCTGCTCCTGGATCTGTCCGGTCGGTCTGTTGTCAGAAGTTCTTGCCAGGGTGGCTCACCTGACATTTAAAATCAGAATTAAATTACCTAGATGGTTGGACTGGCCGTTGTTGTCGTTGAAATATATTATCCTGATTTTCTTTGCTCATTCAATATTTATCCAGATGTCACCACAGGCAATTCGCGAGTTTATTGAACTGCCATATAATAGAGTTGCCGATATAAAAATGTTCTACTTCTTTGCGCACATCACTCCATTTGCAGCATGGACTGTTGCCATATTAGCACTGCTTTCCTATCTGGTCCCGTATTTCTGGTGTCGATATCTGTGTCCTTACGGTGCTCTGCTTGGAGTGTTTGGACCATTTTCACTTACCAGAATAAAACGAACTCCAGAGAGTTGCACCGATTGTGGAAAATGCTCTGCAGTTTGCCCATCGTTCATTTCTGTTGATAAAAAAATCAATGTTCTATCACCTGAGTGTATCGGTTGTATGGAATGTGTAGCTAGCTGTCCGTTAGACGATGCACTGGTGATTGCAACTCCTGCGAAATTTAAGCTAACTCCAAGAGCCTTTGCAATTGCACTGTTTGTCCTGTTCTGGGGTGGTATTGGTATTGCGCAGATGACAGGTTACTGGCAGAGCAATATCCCGAGGCACGAGCTACAGCATCGAGTCCAGAAAGGATTGGACGATCCCGTGGAGTATGGTCACTTCAGGGGTGGGTATGAATAATAGTTGCAATATTTTTCAACTATTGTAGTTTGTTTTGGTACTAACACCGAACTCAAGCCAAGGATTTGCTAGTGAAAGTTACCAGAGGAGAAGAGCAGGCATTGCGCCTGGTCGCAGCAATGGCCCGTGTTGAGGGTCAAATTACACTGACAGAATTATCAATCGCAGAAAATATGGCAGAACCGACAATTGCAAAATTGATGGGCAAACTGCGCAGAGCCGGTATTGTGAAAGCTGTTCGAGGTCGCAAGGGCGGTTATGTTCTTGAACGAGATCCATCGGATATATACATGAGCGAAGTTATGCGATCATTAGGCAGACCTCTACTGGAGGGAATAGATTGTACTCCTGAGAACCCACGTGATGAAGAATGTCCCCACAATTCCGATTGTGGATTGCGATCTGTTATAAATAGATTGGAAAGTTACATGTCAGTGGTGCTGGACAAAGTATCAATTGAGGATATGATTAAGCCTGAACAGACTGTAGACTTACAGGTTAAAGATCTTACTACCAGAAAATGAGGTTTTAATGCTCAGGCAGACAAAGATTATTGCTACACTTGGTCCAGCTGTTGATTCCCCAGGAGTAATTGATGGTTTGGTTGAGGCTGGTGTTGATATTGTCAGGTTTAATTTTTCTCATAGCAACCCTGAAGAACATAGACGAAGAGCAGATGCAATTAGACTAGCAGCTGAAAAAATGGGCCGACATGTTGCTTTGCTTGGAGATTTGCAGGGTCCAAAAATTCGTATTACAGAATTTAAGGATGGCCCGGTATGCTTGAGTGTCGGTAACAAGTTTATTCTGGATTCAGAGTATGATAAATATGAAGGAACAGAGGAAATTGTAGGCACAACATATCCTGAACTTGCTATCGATGTCTCAGCTGGTGACGTGCTGATGCTTGACGATGGGCGAATTGTTCTGCAGGTCGATTCTATAGAAGGTTCACAGATAACTACAACCGTTCTGACTGGTGGAGTACTTGGTAATAGCAAAGGTCTCAACAGAAAAGGTGGAGGATTATCTGCACCAGCGTTGACGGATAAAGATAAAATCGATATGAAGACCGCTGCTGAAATTGGTATGGATTATATTGCAGTCTCATTTCCAAGAAATTCTGAAGATATCAGAAATGCTCGTAAGCTGTACGAAGAAGCTGGCGGCACAGGTCACCTTATTGCCAAAATTGAACGTGCTGAGGCTATTGGTGCGCTTGATGAAATAATGGAAGCATCCGATGCAGTTATGATAGCAAGAGGCGATCTCGGTGTTGAGATAGGTTACGCAGCTCTACCGGGGATGCAGAAGAAAATTATCAGGCATGCCAGAGAGCTTGACTGTGTTGTTATAACAGCAACTCAGATGATGGAATCAATGGTTTCTGAACCTATACCGACAAGGGCTGAAGTTTTAGATGTCGCCAATGCTGTTTTTGACGGGACCGATGCTGTGATGCTCTCTGCTGAAACAGCAGTTGGAGTAAGTCCTGTTGGAGTTGTGAAAGCAATGGATGAAGTATGTCGTGGTGCTGAAAAGCAGTACACTGGAAAGATCTTGAAAAAGCCTCGGAATAAATCAAAAACTAAGGAAGAGGCTATATCCAGAGCAGCAATGTTTACTGCAGTCGATGTTAGCGCATCGGCAGTTATGGCATTCACTTCTACTGGAACAACTGCCAGATGGATGTCCAGGACCAGAACTACAATGCCGATTTATGCTTTGACAAAATTAGATGAAACAGCAAGAAGAGTTGCTTTGTACAGGGGAGTTCATCCTGTTGTTGGGAGCTGGAATTTTGATAGGGGGACTGAAGTTGTAGCCAGAGATGAAATGAAGAATTTACCCCTTGAAAATGGTGATCATGTTGTTATGACAAGAGCTGACAGGCCTGGAGTAACAGGCAGAACTGACACTATGAGAATTCTGCGAGTTGGCGATGAATAAATACCTTTTGCTATTTGTTCTGCTAATCGGTTGTGGCACAAACAAGGTTGCCAATCCAACTGGTGATCTGACTGTTATTGGCGAATATCTGATCGATGTACCTGAACCTTCAGGACTTTCATTTTCAAGCAGTGGACAATCACTCTGGACAGTCAGTGATTACACCGGAAAACTTTATCAGATAACTTTTACAGGTGAGCTGCACAATACTCTGGACTGGGTTGGTGATGATCTTGAAGGTATTATTTGCGATCCTGCAGATGGTTCATTTTACGTTGTTGAAGAACGGATCTCAACTGTTGTTCACTTGAACAGTCAGGGAACTGAAATTGAACGATTTCAGATCGATACAGGTGGCTCTGCAAATAGTGGGCCTGAAGGGATAGCTCTTCGCAATGGGACCTTCTTTGTTATAAATGAAAAACAGCCAGCTCAAGTTTGTGAGATGAACGCTGCCTGGCAGACTGTTGTAACTTATGATATCGGTTTTGCAGATATTTCTGGAATATGTTGGGACAACTCACGAAGTACTTTCTGGTTGGTAAGTGACCAGGTTCGTGCGCTGTTCAGCTGGACACCTGAAGCTGGTGTTAATGAGGTTTATGACCTTGGTGACATTGAAAAAGCAGAAGGAGTCGTTGTCAGTCCCAACGGCAAGGTCAGGATAGTCAGCGACTCCAGTTCTCGTCTCTATGTTCTACAGCTTGAAAACTAGTCCAGATCCAAGCCGTATTTATCACTGATGTCCAATGGTGGCATCGGCCCATCCAATGGCTTCAAGTCACGCACATACCAGTTCAGCCAATCCATTGAACGCATCAATAGATCAATTCTACCTGGATGTTTGCTGTTTCCGTGTCCTTCACCCGGATAGTAGATTAATCGAGTGGCTGTATGGCCGCTCATTTTTAATGCTCTATACAATTCCTGACTTTGCGATGGGTGAACGCGAGTGTCATTTTCGCCATGCAGGATCAGGATGGCGCTATTGCTATATTCAGCCCAGGTAATTGGACTGCGTTCATGCATCAGGTCGCGCATTTTACGTACTGGTTGCCCCATATGAACTAACTCATCTTCGTAAGGGATATCGGTGAGGAATCTTTTTGAAACCAGGTCACTGACTCCAGCAAATGGAATTGTTGCTTTAACATATTTTGTAAAGTCAGGGTGAGTGCCAAACCATGCTGAAGCGTAACCGCCATATGAGCCACCAGTCACAGCAACACGGTCGACATCGGCATAACCGATTTCAACAAGATGGTTAATCCCATCAACAATATCCTCGAATTCGCTGCCTGCAGGATCTGCAAAGGAACTGACTGCAAACTTATAACCTCTGCCTGTGCTACCTCTGTAGTTAGGGAAAAATGTTCCGTAACCTTGAGTTGCAGCAACCTGGCCAGGAGATGAGTACCAGCTTAACCAGCCGTTGGAAACATTGCTTTCCGGGCCACCATGAATATCCATAATCAGTGGGAAAGGAGCATCGCCAGCTTTCCAGCCGAGAGGGAAAATCATCAAGCCTTCAATCATCAACCCATCACGGGCGTTGTAGCTAATCACTTTTTGATCGGCCAGTTCAACATCAGTTAGCCATGGATTGCTATCTGTTAATCGATCCAGTTTTTTACCATTCCACTTGAACAGTTCACGCTGATGAGCAGGTGAACTTGCACGCAGAATTTTGGTTTTCATTCCCGGGTGGCCAGCAAAAGAAACAAAATCCAGACCACATTTTTCAGTAGTCAGAAGTTGTTTCATTTTACTGCTATCCCAGTTCATCACTGAAATAGTTGTGTTTATACCTTCATCCGCTAAAACCATCAATTTGTTGTTGTTTGCCCAGTGGACGGCACGAATGTGTCCTACAAAACTGCTGTCAGTCAAACTTTTGATTCTGCTGGCAGGCAGTGTGCGAACATAGCCGTTACTAACTGCATGATCGTCTTTACTTCTTGCAGCGGTCCAGGCCAGTTTGTCACCTTTTGGACTGAATTCAAATGAACCAAGTTTTCCAGGTGGATCTGCAAACTCGGAGAACTCGCCGGTTTCCAGATCCAGAAGATAAATATCCTGGAACATATATTTGTAATCGGTTAGTGCTTTCTCGCTTGCTCCAAACGCCAGCTTTTTTCCAGTCGGGTCAACCGCTATTTGCCAGATTGCCAAACCAGTTACCAGTGTATCTACTTCTGCAGGTTCTGCCGCAAATTCAAAAGCAGTTCTATAAAGATTTTTGCTCTTTAAATTCTCCTCATAATACCGAGGCATATACCCTTCATCTTTGACCTTTTTTTCTGTCTTTGAAACAGACTCATTGGCAGTATAAAAGATAGAATTTCCGTCAGCACTCCAGGCGTAAGATGAGACACCGGTTTCGCTATCGGTGACAACTTGAGCTTCACCACCGTTGACTGGAATCACCCAAACTTGAGTTTTTGCTTTTTTGCCACGAGACATTGTGAAAGCAATGTACTTGTCATCGGCAGAGAAGTGGGGACTGCCTATTCTGACATCACCCGATATAAAAGGAACTGTTTCCTCACTGTCCAGATGCATCAGAAACAGCGGAGTTTTATAGCCACCTTCTTCTCCGGCAGTTGCAGGAATGGCAACTGTATAAGCAACCATTTTGCCATTGTGGCTAAGGTCATAAGAGGAAACCAGACTCATGTCCAGCAGTTGATCTGGTGTCATGCCGTCAGCAAAAACGGCGATGGGGCACAAAGCCACCACCGCCGCAACTGCTACGACCATAAGTCGTAATATCATCAATTAAGCCTCACTTTATGTCAGCAAAGTTCAAGTTGGCCATGTTTTCAAGCATGATCCAACGTTCATTAACATAATTTTGAGCATGAACTGCAAGTTTAGCAGCAAGCTCAGGATTGCTCTTGTGCAATACACGATACCTGTTTTCAAGCATTGAGTACTCTTCAAGAGGCATTGCAGGTGCTTTGCTATCCAGTTTCAGTGGAGAACCACCTTCAGCAATCTTACGAGGGTCAAACCTGTAAAGTGGCCAGTAACCAGTTTTGACAGCAAGTTCCTGGTGAGTAAGTCCATCGCCCATATCATAGCCATGCTCAATGCAGTGACTGTATGCGATAATCAGACTCGGCCCATCATACTCAGCAGCTTCACGAATTGCGTTAACTGTTTGAGCATCCTTTGCACCGAATGCAACTTGAGCCACATAAATGTGACCATAACTCATTGCAATCATACCAAGGTTCTTTTTGCCGATAGGTTTACCGGATGTAGCAAACTTAGCAACAGCACCAATTGGTGTAGCTTTGGAAGCTTGACCACCAGTGTTTGAGTAAACTTCAGTATCCATAACCAGGACATTGATGTTTTTGTTGCTGGCTAGAACATGGTCCAGTCCGCCGTAGCCGATGTCATATGCCCAGCCGTCGCCACCAAATATCCAAACTGATTTAGTTACCAGATAATCAGAAACCTCAGCAAGCCTGCTTGCTGCAGCCGAGTCCATTGTCGCGAGTTTTGTTTTTAACTCTGCAACTCTGTCACGTTGAGCAATAATGCCAGCTTCATCTGATTGATCAGCATTGACCAGGCTGTCAACAAGTTCACTTCCAAGCTCGGAAGCCAGCTCGTTAAGTAGCTGAGTTGCCAATTCATTCTTCTGATCAACTGCCATACGCATTCCATAACCAAATTCAGCATTATCCTCAAACAGGGAGTTACTCCATGCTGGGCCTCTGCCATTGTCGTCGGTTGAGTATGGAGTAGTTGGCAAGTTGCCACCGTAAATACTTGAACAGCCAGTTGCATTGGCAACAATCATTCTGTCACCATACAGCTGAGTAATCAGTTTTATATATTGAGTTTCACCACAACCACTACAAGCTCCAGAGAACTCGAACAGTGGCTCAAGGAACTGACTTCCCTTGACATTCTGCTTAACAGCAGTTCTGTCAGGGTTAGGCAAGTTCAGGAAGAAATCCCAGTTGTCACGTTCAGCAACACGCAATGGTGGCTGGTCTGCCATAAGCAGAGCATGGCGTTCAGGATTCTGTTTGTCTTTTCCAGGACATGCTTCAACACAGATTCTACAGCCAGTACAATCTTCTGGAGCAACCTGGATAGTGTATTTTGCGCCTTTAAAGTCTTTGCCTTTGAAGTCCATTGACTGGAATGTCTCAGGAGCGCCATCAAGTTTTTCAGGGTCATAAACTTTTGCACGAATTGCAGCATGTGGGCAAACAAATACACACTTGTTACATTGAATACAAAGGTCATTTTCCCAAACTGGGATTTCCAGAGCGATATTGCGTTTTTCCCATTTGGTTGTGCCAGTTGGCCATGTTCCATCTGGAGTAAATGCACTTACAGGAAGTTGATCACCGTTTCCAGCCATCATCATTGCAGTGACCTGTTTTACATGGTCAGGAGCTTCGTCTACAACTATTGCAGGACGTTTGGTAGATGAAGTAGCAGAATCAGGGATTGTAACTTCATGCATGTTGGCAAGCGATGAATCAACAGCGTCATAGTTCATTTGAACAACTTTCTCGCCCTTGCTTCCATAGCTCTTCTTGATTGCATCTTTAATACAATCGATTGCTTCATCACGCTCAAGTACACCGCTGATTGCAAAGAAGCAGGTTTGCATAACTGTATTAATGCGACCACCCATTCCAGCATCTCTGGCAACTTTTACACCATCGATAACATAGAACTTGGCTTGTTTTTCAATCAGGTCTTCTTGCATCTCTTTAGGTAGTTTGTCCCAAACCTCATCAGCATTATAAGGGCTGTTAAGCAGGAATGTTCCACCTTTGGCAAGTTTGCTGATCATGTCATATTGCTCAACGAATGACCATTGATGACATGCCAGAAAGTTTGCTTGAGAAATCAGATATGTTGAACGAATCTGATCTGGTCCAAAGCGAAGGTGCGATATTGTAACCGCGCCAGCTTTTTTAGAGTCATAGACAAAGTAGCCTTGAGCATTGTTGTCTGTAGATTCGCCAATAATCTTGATGGAGTTTTTGTTAGCTCCAACAGTACCATCGGAACCGAGACCGTAGAATACTCCGCGTACAACATTGTCTTTTTCAATATCGTATGAAGCATCGTAGGAAATTGAAGTTCCGCTAACATCGTCGTTAATACCAACGGTGAAGTGGTTCTTTGGATTGTCACTTCCCAAGTCATCGAATATACCCTTGATCATAGCAGGGGTGAACTCTTTGCTTGAGAGGCCATAGCGACCGCCAACAACTTTTGGCATATCAAACGGCAAGGTGCCTGACTGTGATTCTTCAAGCAATGTGGTCATGATGTCCATATACAGAGGTTCACCAGAGCAACCAGGCTCTTTAGTTCTG
This sequence comes from bacterium, assembly GCA_024229695.1. Lineage (GTDB taxonomy): Bacteria > Krumholzibacteriota > Krumholzibacteriia > LZORAL124-64-63 > LZORAL124-64-63 > JABIBH01. Next base: position 7,656 of record JAAESD010000398.1, on the reverse strand, counting down.
TCTAGAACTGAGATGCTCTTAACAGAAGCAGGTAATGAACCGATGAAGTGCTTTGCACTGAATGGACGGTAAAGTTTGACATTCAACAGTCCAACTTTTTCTCCAGCAGCAACCATAGCATCAACTGTTTCATAAATTGTGTCAGTTGCACTACCCATTGCAATGATTACTCTGTCAGCATCAGGTGCTCCATGGTAATCAAATAGTTTGTAGCTTCTGCCAGTCAATTCAGCAAATCTTTCCATCTGCTTTACAACAGCTTCAGGACATGCAGCATAGAAAGGTGAAACTGCCTCTCTGGCTTGGAAGAAAGCGTCAGGATTTTGAGCAGTACCACGAATGACAGGTTTATCTGGAGTTAATGCTCTGTCACGATGGGATGAAATCATATCATCAGTAATAATGTGCTTCAAATCAGCATCAGTCAGTTCTTCGATTTTGGTTACTTCATGGCTAGTACGGAAGCCATCAAAGAAGTGCAGGAATGGAATTCTTGACTCAAGAGAAGCGGCTTGTGAAATCAGCGCAAAATCGTGAACTTCCTGGACATTTGATGATGCAAGCATTCCCCAACCAGTTTGACGACAAGCGTAAATATCAGAGTGGTCGCCAAAAATCGATAGCGCATGAGTTGCAACACTTCGTGCAGCGATATGGAAAACTGTTGGTGTTAATTCACCAGCAATTTTATACATATTTGGAATCATCAACAACAGTCCCTGACTAGCAGTGAATGTTGTAGTCAGTGATCCTGTCTGTAGGGCACCGTGCACAGCACCGGCAGCTCCACCTTCAGATTGCATTTCTGCAACTTCAGGAATTTGTCCCCAAATATTCTTTTGACCAGCAGCACTCCATGCATCAGAGTGTTCGCCCATTGGGGACGATGGTGTGATCGGGTAGATCGCGATTACTTCATTAGTACGATGAGCTACTGATGCGGCGGCTTCATTACCGTCGATAGTAATCATTCGTCTCTTTTGTTCAGTCATTCAGATTCCTCCTGTAAGACTGTATTCAACTTATCGAAAAATATATCAAATCCGTTGCGAAAATCCGGAGCCTAAAAGATAAGCAAAATTTGGCAGTAATCCAGAAATAGAGGCTCGGAGCAGAGTATTATTTTAGTTTTCCAGAGATCTGACCAAACCGCCCCATTTGCGGTCTAATCTAAAGCCGTGTTTTTCAAAAAACGGCCTGAGTACAAATACGGTTTTGACTAGTGTATAGTCCATATTTGCGAGCCTGGTGCAGAAGTCTTCAATAAGAACAGAGCTTAGTCCTTTGCCAAGTAGTGGAGTTGAAACAACAATACCATTCAAGTGAACTGTTTTGTCATCAACTGCATGCCAACTGATGCCACCTGCTACTTGACCATCGGCATCAGCCAGGACCAGGAATTGATCCTGGGTGCTGATAGTTTTGTAATAACCCGATTTGAAGAATAATCTATATAGAAGTCCAATTTCAGCTGGCTCCAGAGGCTCACGAACAGTGTAAGTTCCTCCCTGTCTGTCAGATACATCAGATGTGACGATCACATACCTGTTCTCATCATCACCAACAGTTGTCAATTTATGCTTTTGAGAAACCTGTGAGTGAGGGAAGACCATGTGGTTGAAGGTTGTAATGTCATCTTCATCTGATAGCAATGCCTGCAAATCGGAAAGCTGAACCATACCGGAAACTGTTTTTTCGGGAGCCAGATGCATTGCATGGAGTAGTCTGTCAAACGCGTGCTTAATCTGGTCTTCAGAGTTATTGAACCAGCAATTTCTGTAAAGATGGAATCGTGATTGATGAGGCAAGATACTCATGCCATACAATCCGTACATCTCGTCAATAACCTGATTCTTGGCCTTTGCAGTAGCTTCAGGGTTAGCAATTTCCCAGTCGTTGAAACGATTGATAGCATTACGAAGTGTTGCACAGATATGAAACTCAGTTTCAAGTTTTGGCAGGAACTCAGAAATCTCTCTCGCAAGCGCACCTCTGTATCCATCCAGCGATTCTTCCTGCAAATCCTCCTGCAATTCCGATAGGAACCTGGCAGCATCTTCACGCCCCAGCGCATCAACACAAGCATCTGCAATCCATTGTAAATCCAGATTGTGTTGTACCGATGTAAAACTCATTGCGGTCTGTTTGTAGAAATTGTGGATTATTGGTTGAATCAGATCCAGTGGACGAGTGTATTTTTTCCAGCCAGTGAGCGAAAGCAGTTTGGCTCGTTCCCGGAAATCAGGCTCGGAAACAACAACGTTTTTGGGAGTAATCATTCCAGGGACAATCTGTTTGTCACTGTGAAGCCAGCCACGGAAACATGTTGTAAAAGCACCAGTGAAAAGTTGTTGCCATTTTTGTTTGCTGACTCCATCTCCAGAGCTGTATTCCCGAATCCTTTCCCAAGCATTCAAATCGTTGAGGTATGCCAGTGAAAGTGCTCCGAGTTCAGGTCTGAAACAACCAAATCTCGGTAGGGAAGGATTGCCATGTGGATATCCTGAGAGCGCAATCATCCAGTAAATTGTGTCATAGATACTGCGATCCTTAGTATCTAATTCCTGCATGTTCCACAAAGAAATCAGTAGATCATAATGTTTCCCAGTAGTGGCAGTTATGCTCAGCCGATATAGTCGCTGACTGTGCCTGACGGCAGTTCTGGAAACCCAAATACCATCTTGAGGGACTTCGCGCAGGTCAAGCTTTTGGCCATCAGTTGAAAGCAGGATTGATTGTTGTAAAAAAGTTGTGCCAATCAGAACTTCTTTAAGCCTGGAAATTTCCTGTTCAGACATCCCATCCTGAAAAATCAGTTTGCCCTTCCAGCTTGCTTCATTGATTTGTGGCAATAATTCAGTAAGCGAATTTTCGTAGTGAGCTGCAATTTCAAAAGCGAACTTTTCAGCCATCTTTGAAATCACATCGTCTTCCCGATGTAGAATCCAGCTCACAAGCTCTTCTCTGACGATTGCATAAAAAGACGGGTCAACTTTTACCAGATTAACGAGTAACTCGAAAATCAGTTTGAACTGTTCACGTGCTGAATCTGAAATTGGCCATTCCAGTTGAGCTCTGTATGAATCAAGTCGACGGCGGAAAGCAGCAAGTCTGCGATCTCCCATACCACCGGCTGCAATCTCTTTAATTGTTTGCTGATTCAAGAATGGCAGCCCGGATTCCAGGAAAGTAGGCTCATTTTGGCTGTAATCAGGTGATGGCTCATCGAGTAGCAGTATTTTATATGCTTGACACCTGACTTCTTCACTTTGATGTCTTGCCAGAGTTTCAAGTCTGCGTCGAATCAAGTAAGCACTGTTATGGTCAGCAATTTCCAGGGCCCTCTGAAGTCCCGCAATACCTTTCAATGCCATATTCTCTTCACCAAACATAGCTTTGTGTGAAAGTTCGTGAATCCTTGGCAACCTGCGATCATTCATTGCTGGCAGTTCAAAACTTATTTTTCCGGACGGCATTTCATGTTCAGTTTGTGGTAAGTAAATGCTATTGCTGAATGTTCCCTGGGGAGTATCCCAGCCATCTTTTACCGGGCAGAAGTTTGCCAGAGAGAGGTTGCCTGCCCAAAGCAGCGGTTGCCGTGAAAGTCTGCCAAGGTTGAAAGTTTTTCCCTGAAGTTTATAAATCAGATCGCCAATTTTAGTCAGACCATTTTCGAGTTCAGTTACTTTCAGTAGTAGACCGCGATGTCTATCATAAAGTCCACCATATTGAACTGTTATATCACTTTCAAGTATTCCCAAATCACGGAAAATCCAGCGAGGTATTTGAACGGAATAGCCACTTACTTCCAGAGAAAGTCTTTCATTTTGATATAGATCATCAATGACTTCTTTGAAGTTTTCTTCAATGTTTTTCCTTTTGTAGGAACCTTTTGGTGTAAGTTCCTCATTGTCGATTGAGAAGTCTCTGTCCAAAATTGCAAAGTTGATGACACGTTCACGATTGGCAAGATCCTCATTGGCAGCAGTAATTATTTGTCTGAAGTAATCGCGGACAGTTGTCTCATCGCTTGCTCCAGTCAATATGGGATCGTCTCTTTCAGGGACAATTAGCAGGACATTGCTGTTCCTGTGGTCGCCAACCAGAAAGACTCTTTTAATGCCTGGGACATCGGCAAATTTCTGTTCTACTTTTCTAGGTGCAATGGTCTGTCCACGAGTGTTTTTGTAGATGTCTTTAACTCGATCAATTATTTCAAGATGGCCGTTGCCAATTTTCTTAAATATATCACCAGTAGGTAGAGGGCCTTCACTGTCATCGTCCAGATATCGGGCTATGTATGGCCCGGAAATCAGCATTTCACCATCTTCTGAGAGCTCAATATTTACTGCTGGCAAAGGTACGCCAACTGAGCCTTCTTTGTAATCATCAGGCGGTGTCATCGTAATTCCACCAGTAGCTTCAGTCATACCAAATCCACTACAAAGCTTCACTCCATTACGATGGAAAAATCGGAATACTCTTGGGTCCAGATAGCCAGCAGCACTTAAGCCCCAGCGCAATCTTTCGCCGGTAACTTCCCTGAAATTACTTGTATCATCTCCACATGCAGCGCGAATTTGAGTCCATCGTAGTGGGATGCTGATAAGGCCAGTAGGTTGAATTTCTTTTAATCGGCTGAGCAAAGTGTCTGCTGATGGGTTGCCCACAAAAACATAGGTGCCGCCCCAGAACAGCATTCCCAGCATTTCCAGAAATCGGCCAAAAGTATGATAGAGAGGCAGGAAGCATAACAATTTTTCATCGACGCCAACTTCTGGCAGAGCAGCAGCTCGGGCAAATCGTTTTGTAACCATGTTGCCAATAGTAAAAACAACACCTTTTGGCTTGCCAGTACTTCCGGAAGTGAACAGAACAGTAGCAGTGTCATCCATCTGGAGTCGAGGTTGTTTCTCAAGTATCGAATCAACTGCAGATGTAGATAGTTTATTAGCAGTTTCAACAATATTTTCAGACCCTGCAGGGCCAAAGTTATCAAGAGTGAAATGCTTTACTTCACCCTGAAACTGATCCAGTGCCGATGCCACAGCATGATGCTGATCCAGGCCACCAGACACAATAATATTGACTTCCATTTTTTCCAGAACCCAGAGCAGGTTTTCTTGCCCGATAACGGGTGAGAGTGGCATTACCAAAATGCCGTGCAACAGACATCCGATGTCACATATTGCTCCATGCAGAGAGTTTGGAGTTATAAATGCAACTCTTGGTTGCTTGCCCACAGTATCAATAAAAGTTGCAGCATACTTGCGAGCTTGCCTTAGTACCTGGGCATAGCTCCATCTGCTGTCATCTGATTCCGGATCATGAAAAAGTGTACGGTCGGGGTGTTCTGCAACTCTGTCATTCATCATCGATTCCAGAGTATAATTACTGGAATGGATAAGATCGACGGCAGTATCAGCCCACTGGTTTCTGGTTTCACTGTCAGGCAAAGATAGCAAAAACTCTGATCGACGAGTTTCATTCAGCCATTTATGGGCTTTCCCCGGTGAATCGAGAAGCTCTTTGCCTTCAGTTAAAACGTTTTGCCAGTTATCGTTCATAATCCCTGCTTTTATTTTTGTGGTCTATTGACAACTTTATGGTAACTTGTAAACCTCGAAATGGAAACATCAAGATTACTTTTTGGAGAAAAATGGACTGCTGCGGAAATCTGGCACCAACTGCAATGCCTTTTGACTTTGTAGTGCTGTTCACAACAGGATTGATGATAAGCCTGGGTCATTGCATAGGTATGTGTGGACCACTTGTTACTACTTACGCTGTTCATCAGCAAACAGATTCAGTGTTATCTGCATCGATGCGACAGGTAATCTACCATATCGGTCGTGTGTCAGCATATACTCTACTTGGAATGTTTGCCGGTTTTGCCGGTTCAACTGCAGTCTATGCCTCCGGCGGAAAAAGTATGCAGGCCATCCTTTCACTGGTAGTGGGAGCGATGATGTTGCTACTCGGGCTGGGGCTATTGAAATTATTGCCTTACCCCAAAGTATTGGAAAGCGGTCCATTCCAAAGATTCATTTCCGGAAAAGTCGGCAGCTTGCTTCAAGCACAATCTTATCCCAAAAGATTATTACTAGGTTTTGCAAATGGATTTTTGCCATGTGGTCCTGTATACACAGTTGCACTGACTGCTGCGGGAACTGGCAGCTGGCATCAGGGCGGATTGTCGATGCTTGCATTTGGTGCAGGCACGATTCCTGTACTAGTTGCACTGGGGTTTGGTCTGGGTAAATTTTCGCAATCGAAAAGAGTCATGTTTCAAAATATTGGAGCTATATTAATTCTGATTATGGCTACACAGCTGATTCTCAGAGGACTTGCAGCTTTGCAGTATATTCCACATCTCAGATTTGGTGAGGTTGTGATTTGGTAAGCCGAAAGTGTCTTCATTGTGGATTACCGCTTGGAAAATCGGATGTTGAGTTTTGTTGTAACGGTTGCAAGACAGTTTACAAACTCATCAATGCAACAGGTCTCAATCAATTTTACGATATAAAAAATGAAGCGATCGCTCCTCCAGCTGAATTGCGGCCTGACAGCTTTGCCTGGCTCGACATAATGCTGGATGATAATACTGATACCAACTTTCTTCAGCTGAAGCTGGATGTCCAGGGTATTCATTGTGCCGCATGTGTCTGGTTACTTCAAAAATTATTCAACCGGCATGATGGCGCTCTGAATCTGCGCATAAACCCTGCTCTTGGCAGAGCCGATATAACCTGGGACAGTAGCAAAGGTGATATTCGCGAATACTTTTCAGAAATTGAGCAGTTTGGTTATCGATTTGGCCCTCAACGTAAAAGCAGCCCTAAAAGTGACTCTCTGCAGTTAAGAATGGGAATCTGTATTGCTATTGCCATAAACACAATGATGTACAGTCTCAGTTTTTATTTTGGGTTAACCTCTGCCGATAGTTCTACATACAACCTTTTTGGAAATCTCAATTTAGTCCTTGCAACAGTATCCCTGGTTCTTGGTGGCTGGCCATTTATTAGTGCAGCAGTAATAAGCTTGCGCAGGCGAATAATTCACCTCGATGTCCCAATAGCCATGGGTATGATCTTTGGGTATGGAGGATCTGTTTACGCATATTTAACCGAAGGCCCGGATGCAGCATATTTCGATACCATAACAATATTCATTGCTTTGATGCTGACTGGCAGATGGCTTCAAGAGTCGGTACTTAAAAAGAATCGCAATGCATTATTGGCTTCCGATGGAATCGCGGATCTTTTTGCACGCAAATTTCAGGACTCAAAAATCATTGCAGTTCCAGCAACAGAAATTAAAAGTGGTGATCAACTATGGGTTGCACCTGGTGATCTGGTTCCTGTAAATGGGACTTTGCAAAGTAGTTCTGTGACATTTTCTCTGGACTGGATTACGGGAGAGTCTGATCCCAAGCAATATCGACCAGAGGATGAAGTTCCTGCAGGAGCATTTAATTCGTCTTCAACCGGTGCAAAAATTATTGCAGATGAAGATTTTTCGTCATCCAATTTGAATGACTTGATGCGCAGTGCATCATAACCAAAGCCACCTGAAGGTCAGCAATGGTGGCACAGAGTTGCGACAACAGATGTTTTATCAGTTTTACTTCTTGCCACTTTCGGGTTCTTTTATTGG
>JAAESD010000397.1 GCA_024229695.1 bacterium | reverse complement strand
GTACTTATTAAGTTTAAAATGGGCAGAGTGAAGTTTAGTTCTGTAAATAAATTCAAGGGGAAGCGTAGGAGAAGTAAAAAAGTCGTAATACAAGTCAGCAAAAGTGATCTGAAACACACAGATTTGCCCGAAGCTGGAGGAAGCAGTGAAGGTGATCAGAGTAGGCCTTGCCCAACAACCTCGAAGAGAGCAAAGAAATTCGAGGTATTTGGTGTCAATTTGCAGCCAGATGCCACAAAAACAGAAAGCAATGGTGATGAAGATGATTTTATATTCGTCCAAAAGAGTACAATGAAGACAATGCTATCTCTCCTGGCTTGCCCAAAATGCAACAACGCTGGTACACTGGCTTATGACCATACAAATGAAGGATCGAATGGACTTTGCGTGAAGTCTTCTCTTTTTTGCAAGCAGTGTGAAGAATTGGTCTTCAATGATTACTTGTGCAGCAGGGTTGGAGGCTCCAACTCTCTCACAGTGCCATTTGAATTAAATTTGAGAGCAGTAATGGCATTCAGGGGTATTGGCTGTGGCCACTCGGCTATCAAAGAATGGTGTGGCATTATGAACATGCCTGCCACTTTCAGCAAAGACTCGTATTATGGAGGCAGCAACAAGCTTTTCAATGCCAGTGGTGCCACGGTTGACACTGTCATGAAAAAGTCAGTGGAACACATATTCGAAAGCTATGAATCGGTAGGTGTTGTGCCAGATGAAGCAGGTGTGCTGGACATTGGCGTATCATTTGATGGCAGCTGGCACAAGCGGGGTCATTCCTCCCATAATGGAATTGCTGTCGCAATTGATTTGCTGACTGGACTTCCACTTGATTTTGAAGTCTTGTCAAATTTTTGCCACAAGTGCAACCTTTCACCAGCTGAAGATGATCCCGATTACAACGAGTGGCAGGAACAACATAAAAGTGACTGTCTGAAAAATTATGAAGGATCTGCCAATGCCATGGAGGTTGAGTGCGCAAAGCGAATTTGGAGCAGATCAGTGGAAAAGCACTCATTACGCTACACGACGATGCTATCAGATGGGGACAGCAAATCATTTGATGCTGTGTCCAAAAGCAACAACTATGGCCCTGAACATCCGATCAACAAAGAAGAGTGTGTCAACCATGTGTCAAAAAGAATGGGCACAGCATTGAATAATTTGCTGGCTTCCAGTAGGGCTCAAGGTGAGTCCTTATCTGGACGAGGTAAATTAACGAAGGAGAAAATTCTGAAAATTCAGAATTATTAT
>JAAESD010000396.1 GCA_024229695.1 bacterium | reverse complement strand
TGAACTCGAGACACTGGTTTCGAAATGTGAATCGGCTGTACGCAGATATAGACTTTACAATGAAAATTTGTTGCCACAGGCAGAGGAAGCTGTGTCGGTAATCAGTGCAGCTTATGAATCTGGTCACTCAAGTTTTACTGATTTGATCGATGCTCAAAAAAGGGTTCTTGATTACGAACTCGAGTTTTCCAAAGCGTGCCTGGATGGCAGGACAGCGATTACGAAAATAAATGTCATTTTAGGCAAGTTGCCGGAGGGAATATAATGGTGAAAACCTTAATAATAACCTTGTTGATTGTGTTGGTTGCAGGTGGTGCATTTGCTGAAACCTGGACTTGCTCAATGCATCCGCAATATAAACTTCCTGAGCCTGGACAATGTCCAACCTGCTTTATGGATCTGATTCCACTTGATGAATCTGCATCGGCTGGTGTCAGTCCAAATGCTTTGAAACTTTCTGAAGATGCAACAGCTCTTGCAGAAATTATGACCTCAGTAGTTGAGCTGAAAACTGTTGTAGTTGCTGTACCTTTGCTTGGCAAAATTGAGATCGATGAAACTGCAACTCGTGAAGTTACCGCCTGGATTACTGGTCGTATTGAGAAACTGTTTGTTGATGCAACAGGAATGAATGTTACTAAGGGCGAACCTCTTCTGTCATTGTACAGTCCTGAACTTTATTCTGCACAAGCTGAGCTGAAACAGAACAGCTCTTCAGCTCGAAGGCGGCTGAAGTTGTGGGGGCTTGATGACAAACAGATTGATGCAATTGCAAAATCGAAAACACCAGTCGAAAAGATTGATATTCCGTCACCGTTGTCAGGTGTAGTTCTGCACAAAGAAGTTTTGCAGGGCAAGTACGTAAAAACGGGAGACCATCTTTATACTATCGGTGATTTATCAACTCTCTGGCTGGATCTGCGAGCCTATGAATCTGATTTGCCTCTGCTTGCTGTCGGGCAGATTGTCGATTTTAAAGTTGATGCAATTCCGGGGAAACAATTTACAGGCAGTATTGATTTCATAGACCCTGTGCTGGACCAACAATCGAGAACAACTGGTGTTCGTGTTGTTGTAGATAACAGTGATAATCTGTTACGCCCCGGAGAACTGGTGCGTGCAGTGATTGAGTCAGTTGTTGGCACGGATGAAAATCCACCATTGATCATTCCCGACACAGCTCCACTTCTGACAGGCAAACGCGCGATAGTTTATGTAAAAATACCTGGTGTAGAACATGTTTTTGAAGGTCGGGAGATTGAACTTGGTGTGCATGCTGGAGATTACTACGAAGTTATATCTGGTTTGAAAGAAGGCGAAGAAGTTGTTACAAACGGTGCCTTCAAGATTGATAGTGCCATGCAGATTGTTGCCAAACCAAGCATGATGTCCATGAGTGAAGATGAGGTTGTTGTTCTTGATATCCCAGACTTTTTTACCGAGCAGTTGGGCGATATTCTGGATGCTTACTTTGAGCTTCAGGTTGCACTTTCAGGTGACAACAACAAAGCAGCAACCGTTGCTGCCCAAAAAATGGACAAGGCATTGCAACCTGTAGAAGTTGGTCATGGTGGAGTTGGTTTTGCAAAACAATATAAAGTTATGAGTTCATCGTTGGCTGAGATTCTGAAGTCGGATGAAATTGCACTTCGCAGAGTTGCGTTTAAACCGCTGTCAGAAACACTTTGGGAAACATTGACAGGTTTTGGTTATGAACCTGAAAAACCGGTTCGTCTATTTAACTGCTCAATGGCATTCAATAACAGTGGTGGCAGATGGATGCAGGAATCAACTGTAACCAGCAACCCGTATTATGGCGCAAGCATGTTACGATGTGGAAGTGAACAGGCAGCAATAAAACCACCAGTGGAAACAGGTGGGAAATGAGCCACCCATTTTTCCGATTCATAATGGAGCATCGGCCAATTGTAATTATGCTGACAGTTCTGCTAGTTCTTGGCGGACTGATTTTTGCACCGTTTGAATATGGTCTGGACTTGCCGCGCAACCCTGTGCCTGTAGATGCAATTCCTGATATCGGCGAGAATCAGCAAATCGTTTTTACCGAATGGCCCGGGCGTTCACCGCGTGATATTGAAGACCAGATTACCTATCCACTGACAACTGCACTTACCGGTCTTGCCGATGTAAAAACTGTACGCAGTTTTTCTATGCTCGGCTTCTCATCTGTCTATGTAATTTTCAATGACAATGCAGATTTTTACGATTCCCGTTCACGACTTCTGGAAAAACTGGCCAGCTTGCCCGCAGGAATGTTGCCGGACAATGTGCGCCCAACTCTTGGCCCGGATGCAACTGCTCTTGGCCAGGTTTTCTGGTATACACTTGAAGGCAGAAACAATGAAGGCAACCCTGCTGCCGGATGGAGTCTTGATGATTTGCGATCTATTCAGGACTGGCATCTTAAATATGCTCTGCAATCTGTGCCTGGAGTCAGTGAAGTAGCTTCTGTTGGTGGATATGTTCGTGAGTATCAAGTTGAAGTTAATCCCGATGCATTACGGTTTCACAACATCACCTTGCAACAAGTTGTTAATGCAGTTCGCAAAGCCAATGTTGAAACTGGCGCGCGGACGATGGAAATAAATCGTGTGGAATATCTGGTGCGTGGCATCGGTTTCGTTGAAGGTACCTCAGATATTGCATCAAGCGTAATAAAAGTCACTGACAACATCCCAATAACTGTTGCTGATGTAGCGAATGTAATTACCGGCCCTGCTCAACGCAGAGGTTTGCTTGATAAAGGCGGGAGTGAAGCAGTTGGTGGTGTAGTTGTAGTTCGTTATGGCGCAAACCCGATGCAGGTCATTGAAAGTGTAAAGTCGAAGATTGAAAGCATTGCACTTTCCCTGCCGGAAATCACACTTGAAGATGGCACTGTCAGTAAGGTAACAGTAGTTCCGTTTTATGATCGATCAGGTTTGATTCAGGAAACACTGGACACTTTGCATCATGCTCTGTCTGGTGAAATTCTGGTTACACTCTTGGTTGTGCTGGTAATGGTCGGCCGGTTGCGTGGCTCAATTCTGATTGCTGGAATGTTACCGCTTGCGGTGTTGTTCTGTTTTGTAGCAATGAAAATATTTGGTGTCGATGCAAACATTGTTGCGCTCAGTGGTATTGCAATTGCAATTGGAACGATGGTCGATATGGCTATTGTTCTGACAGAAAATATAACTCGCCGACTAGATGAAGCTGACTCTGACTCATGCAGACGCGACACAATAGCAAATGCAGCCAGGGAAGTAGCAGGTGCAGTTGTAACTGCAGTTGCAACAACCATCGTCAGTTTCCTGCCCGTGTTTACACTGATTGCAAGTGAAGGCAAGCTGTTCAGACCATTAGCATGGACCAAGACTTTTGCACTTGGTGGTGCGTTGCTGGTTTCACTGGCACTGATACCAGTTGTTGCAAACATATTCTGGAGCAGAAAATGGACTCCGATTGGGATGAAACTACCTGCACAGTTGAAAAAACTTGTAGTTCCAGTTCTGGTTGTTCTGGTAGTAATTGTTCTGGCAATGTGGTGGCAACCACTTGGCAAACTTGTGATGTTCCCGCTCAATCTTCTGTTCACAGTTGTTCTGGTTGGCGGATTGCTTTTATTTTTCAAATTGATTCATAAACTGTATGTACCAGTTCTCAGATGGTGCCTTGATCATAAAACCCTGTTTCTGATTTTACCGCTGATTGCTGTTATTTCAGGTGGAGTTATCTGGAGTGGATTGGGCAGAGAATTCATGCCACCACTTGATGAAGGTTCGTTTTTGTATATGCCAACAACAATGCCTCATGCCGGTGTTGAAGAATCTTCCGATGTTCTCAGTAAAATCGATATGGCAATTGCATCTGTCCCTGAAGTGGATGAAGTGGTCGGAAAAATTGGTAGAGTGGAGTCTGCTCTTGATCCTGCACCACTTTCAATGGTCGAAACTGTTGTAACTTATCATCCTGAATACGGTGTTGATGAAGATGGAAACAGTGTCAGGCAATGGCGAGAGCATATTCATACTCCCGATGACATTTGGGATGAAATTGTAAAAGCTGCTCAGCTGCCAGGCACAACCAGCGCACCAAAATTGCAACCAATCGCAACCAGAATTGTGATGTTGCAAAGTGGGATGCGAGCCCCGATGGGAGTCAGAGTTCAATCGGCTACAATTGAAGATGCGGAAACTGCAGCTCTCGCAATTGAAGCAGCGTTACGCAAAGTAGATGTAATCAATCCGGCAACAGTAGCTGCGGACAGGATTGTTGGAAAGCCTTATCTGGAAGTCGAAATCGACAGAGATGCAGCAGCAAGATATGGACTGACCGTTCATGATATACATGAAACTTTGGCAATTGCTGTTGGTGGCAAAAAAGTCAGTACCACAGTTGAGGGCAGAGAGCGATACAACATTACAGTTCGATTGCAAAGAGAACGACGCGATTCCATTGATGAACTTCTAAGATTATCTGTTCCGTTTTCCGGTGGTTTTATTCCGCTGCAACAGGTCGCCCATGTTGAGTATAGAAAAGGGCCACAGATGATTCGCAGTGAGGATACTTTGCCAACTGCGTATGTTGTTTTTGGTGGGGGAAAAGGGTTGAGCGAGTCTGAAGTTGTAGCAACTGCTGAAGAATATTTGCGGACAAGTGATCTCGATCTGCCAACAGGAACCAGTTACAAATTTACAGGCAGTTTTGAAAACAGACTCAGAGCAGAAAAAACTCTCAAACTTGTTCTGCCAATTGTGCTGATAGTCATATTTATGATCCTGCATCTGCAGTTTAAATCAGTAACAACCAGTGCAATGATTTTTGCTGGTGTTTTTGTGGCGTGGTCGGGTGGATTCATTCTGCTGTGGCTATATGGACAATCGTGGTTCTTGGCCTGGTTCAATTTACAAGCCCTGTTCCAGGTGCATCCCGTGAATATGAGTGTTGCGGTCTGGGTCGGGTTTATTGCTCTGTTCGGCATTGCAACTGACGACGGTGTGTTGATGGCAACATATCTCAGGCAGGTATTTGCAGACAAAAAGCCGGGTTCAAAAGCTGAAATCAGAGCTGCGGTAATTGAAGGGGCATCGCGCAGAGTAAGACCAGCGTTGATGACCACAGCAACTACAATGATTGCACTGCTACCAATCATGACCTCAACAGGCAGAGGTAGTGATATCATGGTGCCGATGGCTATCCCATCGTTTGGTGGCATGGGAATGGCAATTTTGACTATCCTGACCGTCCCGGTAATCTGGTGCGCAGTTGAAGAAGCCAGATTGCACAGAAAGAGTTGAGCGGTTACTGTTAGAGAATGAATACATATTTAAGAGTTCTCAGCTGGCTGAAGCCGTATATACCGCAGGTTGTCCTGTCGATGTTTTTTACTGTGATTTTCGCAGTACTTCAAGGCGTGAGCATTATGATGCTGGCGCCTTTTCTCGATGCACTTTTTGGTAGTGAAGATGCAGTGATTGAGACTGCTAAAGCAACCTCCGATGGCTTCTCCATGCAGGCAGTCAAAGATGCGATTATGACAAAAGCATATGGCTATCTGCTTGCTGGTACAAAAACTGAAGCATTGATGCGAATAGTACTGGTATTCTTTTTCCTTAATCTTGCAAAGAATCTCTCTCTCTATCTGCAGTTCATCTTCACCGATTACGTTCAGCACAGTTTCATCAGAGACATGAGAATCAAGGTTTTTGAAAAACTGACTTCGTTGCCACTTTCATTTTTCCACAAACACAAAACAGGTGAAATGATAAGTCGCGCTACCAACGATGTGATGGTGGTTAATCGCAGCGTGAGCATGAGTTTCACCAATCTGATTCGTGATCCGGTGCAGATTGTGATGATGCTCGGTATCGCGGTTCTGGTCAGCTGGAGATTAACTCTGATTGCATTTGTGGTGATGCCGATCAGCATGACAATCATATACCAGATTGGTAAAAAGATTCGAAAGTATAGTCGACGGCAGCAAGTCAAGATGGCTGAGCTTACCTCTATCTTGCAGGAAGTGCTTTCCGGAATCAGAGTGGTCAAGGCTTTTACTACTGAAAAATATGAAAGCCGTCGATTCAGCAGCGAGTCTCAAAATCTGTTTAAAGCGTTGTTCAAGATGAGCTGGCTTTCTCGAATGTCATCGCCACTTACCGAGCAACTTGGAACCGGTGCTGGCCTGTTTATTTTATGGTACGGCGGTAATCAGGTGCTTGCCGATGGTGGGCTGCCTGCCAGTCAGTTCATGATTTTCCTTTTTGCGATTTTTGCAGTTGGTCATCCTGTTAAACAGTTGAGCCTGGTGAATAACGGTATTCAGGAGGGGATGGCAGCAGCTGAAAGAGTTTTTTCTGTTCTCGACGAACCTGTAGAAATTGTAGAAAAACCGGATGCTCACGTTCTGGAAAATGTTACCGGTAAAGTTGAATTGAAAAATGTTCATTTCGATTATCTGCCAGGTGAACCTGTATTGCGTGATATCAGCCTGACGGTTGATCCCGGCGAAGTTGTGGCTCTGGTTGGTTCAAGTGGTGGCGGTAAAAGCACACTGGTTGATATGGTGCCGCGTTTTTACGACCCACAACAGGGGAAAGTTTGCATCGATGGGCACGATATCCGTGAAGTTACACTCAACTCACTGCGAAATTGCATGGGGATTGTTACTCAGGAAGTGATTCTGTTTAATGACAGTGTAGCTAACAACATTGCCTACGGGATTGAAAATGTATCGCAGCAGGATATTGAAACAGCTGCCAAAGCTGCCAATGCCCACGATTTTATTGCTGCTCTGCCTGATGGTTACAAGACAAAAATTGGCGACCGAGGAACCAAGCTTTCCGGTGGTCAGAGACAGAGACTCAGTATTGCCAGAGCAATCCTTAAAAACCCATCGATATTGATTCTGGACGAAGCAACCAGTGCTCTGGATACCGAAAGTGAAAAGCTGGTTCAAAACGCAATCGAGCATCTGGTCAAAGACAGAACTACCATTGTTATTGCTCACAGGCTGTCTACAATCCGCAATGCGAATCGAATCTGTGTTCTGGATAAGGGACAGATTGTGCAGTCGGGAACCCATGAAGAATTGCTGGCTTCTGGTGGCCTATATAAAAAACTTTATAATATGCAACTTGATTGAAATCACTGCGTATAGTTCAGATGAGTTACATAACCCCTTATGATGAGGTACGAAATGAAAAGCATTCTTACTATGCTGTTGGTGATCCTGATGAGCCTGTCAGTATTGGCACAGGACGAAGATAAAGTTAAAACCATTGATATACGCGGTGACGATGGCGAACACATCGTGATGGTCATTACAGAAGGCAAAGGCCTTGTTGTAACGGATGCTGAAACTGGCGAAGTTGTTGGTGAGGTTGACTTTGAAGAGCTTGAAGCCACAATAGAAGAAGCAGTTGGCTCTGTTGGTGAAGCTCTTGAAGAGTTGAAAGAGATGCAGATTTCAATAGAAGTTGGCAATAATAATGAAATGAAAATTTCCAAGGCCGATGAAGAAATTATAATCGATGTAGATACAATTATTGCTGGTGTCGGCGCAGCTCTGGAATCACTTGGCGATATTGACGCTATTCAACATATATACAGTTCAACAGAATTAATAACTGCCCAGGAACTTGATGATGAGATTGAGAAGCTGAGACAGGAAGTCAGAGAGCTCAGAGAAGAGCTGTCAAAAGAGAAGAACAAAGAAGACTAAAACTCAATATCCAGAATATCAGACAGGCTGTTGATTGTATAATCGGCAGCCTGAATTTCTTTTTGTGAACCAAATCCGTAGCTGCAACCAACTGTTCGGGTACCACAATTAATTCCAGCCTCTATGTCACCGTTTCTGTCACCAACAACAACTGTGTTCGCAAGATCTGGGCAGAGCAGTTTTACCATCTCTGTTTTAGTGTCGGCTATACCAAGTTCTCTGGCTCTTTCAAGTGGAAGATGTTCAGTTAGAAGTTCATCAAGCTGGTGAGTTTTTACAATGGCATCGCAATAGGCAGTGTTGGAATTAGTGAACAGTTTCAGAGTGTGACCACGTTTTTTCAGTTCAACAAGTGTTGAGTAAACGTCGGGATATAGTTCAGTATTGCCTGCTGCAATAGTTTCAACTTCACACTTTTCTGATTCTGCAGCGTACAGCAAAGCAAACTCTGCACGCAGTTCTTCAGGTACTGAATCTTGAGGATAGGATGTACGGAAATATTCATCGTTGGGTAAGCCCATAGAATTAGTAATTAACTCTATGTCAGGATTAATGCAGGGGAGTTGCATTATTTTGCGAGCATTGACAAGACCATCGGCAACAGCAGCAATAATTGCGGAGTTGCTGTCCAGAAGTGTGCCATCCATATCAAAAAGGAAAGTCAGCATTAACGATTCTCAATCAATCTGGCAACTTCACCTGGGTCAGCGTGTCTGCCGGTCTCTTTTTTTGAGTAAACGAGCTCATCGTTGACCATGACTTCAAAAACACCGTCACCAGCAGCAATCAGCTCACAGGTTGCACCAAATTTTTCAGTCAACTCTTCTGCCAGACTGGCAGCAATGGGGTCATAGTTTCAGACCTGGCAGTATTCAATCGAGATGCGCATTTTTCTCCTAGAATTGAAGAACCAGTTTAGGCCACTCATTCAGTTTTTTCTCAAATGACTCTGGTTCAAAGTCATCAATGTGAACCACAGTTTCTTTGCCACCGCCAAGGATGACATCAAAAATATTGTCCTGGATACCGTTGGATTTATCTTCCAGAAGGTTGCGAGTAACAACCCAGGTTTCAAATATTCTTCTACCAATTACACTGTGTAGTGTAAGGCCGTTTACAATCATTCGTTCGTACTGTTGAATGTGGAAATTGCCCTGTTTCAATCCGAACAGAACTACATCGCCACCTCGGCGTGTGCTTTGGATTGCATTGTTGACACTGGAGTTGAATCCAGCCATTTCCATTGCAACATCAACACCGATGCCACCTGTCATTTCCCTGACTTGTTTAACTATATCCTTGTCAGCGGCCCAGCCATTTTTTGCAGCTTTTGAAGTGTCGAGTTTTATTACTTCATCAGCGCCAATTGCACTTGCCATCTCTATGTTTTTATCAACTGGCTCGATGCCGATAACTTTGGTCGCACCCAATGCCTTTGCAGCCATCACAGCAAAAAGACCAATCGTTCCACAGCCAAAAACACCAACAGTTTTGCCTCGTAGATCCACTTTCATACAGGCGTGAACTGCATTACCAAACGGTTCCTGCAGAGCAGCAACTTTTGGTTTGATGATACGGGTGTTGGTTGGCCAGAGAACTTGAGCCGGGAGTTTAATGTACTCAGCAAAACAGCCGTTCTGGCTGATGCCGATAATTTTATCGTCGTTGCAAATATGAGTTTGACCAATTTTGCATTGGAAGCAGTTGCCACAGATAATATGTGACTCCGACGCCACAATATCTTTTGCTTTATATCCATAGTTTGAAAAGACTCTTGAGCCTGTCTCAACTATTTCACCAACAAATTCGTGACCGATGATTCTGGTAGTGGAGTGTTCTTTTTTCAGGCTGTCAAAGATGTGTCCCTTGAATGCCTTGCGACTCCAGATGCCTTTGTCACTGCCACAGAATCCTGCGAAAATAATTTTGATAATTACTGAATCGCCATCGGTTGAATCAGTTGATTCATTCAGTACTGGGCGAGGGACATTTCGCAGTTCAAAACCTTTGGTTTTATCCCACGGCATGGTGGATTTATCGTAGACAAGAGCTTTCATAGTATCGGGCATAACCATCTCCTGGAAACAGAGTAGCTGAGATCATCTTTGATAAATCTATATCCCGGAGCGCAGAGGGGCAATATCAGTTTATTGTATCGTAATAGTCCTCGCCGTAGCCCCATTCGTTTTCATCCTGATTGCCAGAGCCAGATTCTTCCTCTTCCAGAAGATCATCAAGTGACATCATGTCCGGCTCTTCGTCCGACCAATCGTCTTCTTCAGAAGATTCGTCACTGTCGCCTGAGAGTTCCTGCATCAATTTCGATAAGCCGCCAACATTTGGCATTGGTGACTCAGCAGATTTGACTGCAGACAGGATATCACTTTCGTCACTTCTTGATGCCTTGAGATTTTCAAGAGCGATTTCTTCCGCTTCAATATCCCGATTGCTGTATCGTTCTACAATTTCATCAACCAGGTTGAAGTATGCACGGCTACCTGCGCTTCTGCGATCGTGAATTACAGCAGGTTTTCCAGTGAGAGCCATTTCAGAGAGTCGAGTTGTGCGGGGGATTGATATGTCAAAGAGGTCGCTGCCAAAATCTTCATCAAGACGGGCAGCAACATGTCTGCTCATCAAGGTCCGATGGTCAGTCATCGTCATAAAGAGACCTTCAACAGCAAGAGGCATTTCTCTTTGCTCGCGCAATTCATCAATGAAAGCCAGCAGTCTGGTCAAGGAGTCACGGCACAGTTCTTCAGCCTGAACAGGAACCAGACAACTGTCCGATGCCAACAGAGCAGCTTTAGTCTCAGGACCAAAGCCGGGAGGGCAGTCAATCAGAATAGTGTCATAAATTGAGCGGGATTCATTAATGGCATCTAAAAAAGTATCGATAGACATTTCCATCAGATATTTGTAATTACTTTCTTCATCCATGGTCAAAGCATCGGGAACAACCATGGTCAGATTTTCCAGAGATGTTTTATGTTTTATTTCGTCAAAATCCAGTCCCATCTGGAACATGTCTTTCAAGCCGCCATGTAACTGTTCCGAACCAAAGCCAAGACTTCTGGAAACACCACATTGAGGGTCGGTTCCAATGATTAGAACATTATGCCCACTCAATGAGAAAGCAGCTGCAAGGTTTACTGTAGAAGTTGTTTTTCCTACTCCACCTTTTTGACTGATTACACTGATAACTCTGGCACGATCGCTTTGCCACTTGTTCATTCTGTTTCCTTCAAAGTTGTCTATCAAGCAAGCTCCAGAACCTTGTCTACAAGATTTTGAATGCCAGAAAATACTTCGGTTATGTTTTGTGCCAGCATGTATGCCGGAGTTGTGACTATCTTTGCAGATTCATCAACAACAACTTCATTTACTGTTGCTTCAACATGTGTTGCACCGGTTGCATTGATTGCTGCAGCAGTGCCGGGGTCGTTACCTATTGTCACCTTGATATCGTTACCAAACAGTTTGGCAACAAGGGCAGGGGCAATACACATTGCACCGATCACCTTATTTGATTCACGAGCTGCAACCAGAAAATCGGCAACATCAAGGTTGATTGTACATTCAGGACCATCAACGGCAAATGTGCAGAGGTTTTTTGCAGCACCAAAACCACCAGTAATAATTACTGCGTCAAAATTGGAAGCGTTCAAATCAGAGATGTCAGCAACTGGTCCTCTTGCAATTCGGGCCGACTCAATTAGCACGTCACGGCTTTGATTGTCAACCGGGCTACCACTGTGATGATCAACTACATGCATCTGAGCTATTGCTGGAGCGCAAATCGTTACATCGGCATTGGCTTTGTCAAGCGCCAGAAGAGTTGCTGTAGCTTCATGTATTTCAGTTCCATCAAACACACCACAACCACTTAAGATTACTGCTACCTTGCTCATAACCCGCCTCCAGTTTTTGAGAGTGGGTAATTGTAAGGCAGAACGGGGTTGGTTGTCTACCCTTGTAGAGGATTTTTCTTTCCTGAACCACAATTATTATTAGATTGGAATAATTAAAGGGGAGAATCAGATGATGGGAAAAATCGCAATCGGTGGATTACTTGAAACACCAGACCTGGTTTTGATCAGGGTGCTTGGTGTTAGAAGTGGCCCTGGTGTTGCAGGTACTGCATTGACAGCCCTTGGTAGAAAAGGGATTAATGTCTTGTGTGTAGTATCTTCCTCTGATTCCGGTGGTAGAGAAAATATGACTTTGGCTGTGCACAAAGTAGATCTTGATCAGGCGCTTGGGCTTTTACAGGAAGTCCAGGAGCAGACCGGATCTGA
>JAAESD010000395.1 GCA_024229695.1 bacterium | reverse complement strand
AAGAAATATCTACCTGCAGTTTTGAATGAGAAAGTCTCAACAGAGGCAAAACAATCGTTAAACGAAGGCAAAGTAACAGAACACACTGGTGACAGAGGTGAAGAACAGATGGTTAGTTCAACACCAGACTCACAGGGTAGCGATGCCAATAACATAATCCAGTTAAAGAAATTGGCTGGACTTAAATAAACCAAAAAAAGGAGAGAAAGATGGAAAATCTTTTCGAAGGAAAAAATTGGGACACTACTCGTGAAACACTTCTAGACGGTTTAGAAGGTAACAAGCGTGACGTAATGTCATCAGTTTTAGAAAACACAAAAATAGCACTTACAGAAAGTGCTGGTATAGGCGCAACTAGTGCCGGTAACGTTGCTACTTTAAACAAAGTAATTTTACCAATCATTAGACGTGTTATGCCAACAGTAATTGCAAACGAAATCATCGGCGTACAGCCAATGACTGGTCCAGTTGGACAAATTCACACATTACGTGTACGTTATGCTGAATCACAAGGTGGCGCAACAGCAGGTGCTGAAGCATTATCACCTTTTGATATCGCAAGTAACTACTCTGGTGATAACTCAGTGAGTGGCTCTGCTCCAACTTCAACTTCAACACTTGAAGGTGAACCAGGTAACAAAATGTCAATTCAAGTTCTTAAGCAAACAGTT
>JAAESD010000394.1 GCA_024229695.1 bacterium | reverse complement strand
CTTTGTTTTCAAAATGCAGTGACATAGACATCTGGGTTGCGTTTGGTTCTGGGAAGAATTTCCAAAATTTCAACATAAATAAGATTTGCGGAAGTTTAGGACAGGCGAGATGCACAGCTTTACCAATGTATCATGCATTTTCAGGTTGTGACACAACTTCTCAGTTTCTTGGAAAAAGTAAAAAGTCGTCTTGGGAAGCATGGAACGCATTTCCTGAAGTTACAGATGCCTTTCTGTTCCGTGCAGAACATCCTTTCGAGCAGATTGATTCATCTTCCGACATTTTCAAGCTACTGGAGCGGTATGTTTGTGTTCTGTATGACAAGACAAGCATGACTGACAGCGTGAATGAGTTGCGGCAGGAGCTCTTCTCAAGAAAATCAAATGCAATAGAAAATATCCCACCAACACAGGTAGGTAAGCATGTTGAACAATCATGCTTCGAATGTTTACAGGCAACCTGAACAACCTTGAAAATCTTTAGGTTGTATCTGGCATCAGAAAGTTGCATAAAAATCTACACAAACAACGACTTGTTGATATATATCAGTCTTGTAGCAACTTATTGCCTCTTCATTTCAGGCAGCTCTTGTGCAGCACACAATGAGGGCCCATTATCAGGGGAGCATCTGGATGGAAAGCCTTGAAACACTTCAAAATCCTCCGCTACCAGAAGGATTTGGCTGGACAAGTGATGGTGAAAGGGCCTGGAAACCAATGTGGACACATCTGCCAGAAGCTGCTAAAGTATGCAGGGAACTGTTGCGGTGCGGCTGAAAGGCAAAACCGCTCTGCAATAGAAATTGCCGATGCCATGCTGCTGGGCTTATGTGTACTTCACTTTGCAAATGTGGTGGGAGCTGTGAAGATTACGCATGAAGACTTTCTTTCAAGCTTTCAATCATTCCTGACTGGGCATCATCTTCAACAGGAACCCCCTACGAGGTTAAGAATTTGAATTTCAAACATCGAGCT
>JAAESD010000393.1 GCA_024229695.1 bacterium | reverse complement strand
GATGTCAACGTTCAAAGTCAGCCGGATGAAGGTACAAATTTTACCGTAACATTATCTCGAACCGGAATGGTTGCGGATGATTCAAGCCAAGGAAAACTGTCATGAAAACCGGAACATCTTTGATCATCGATCAACAGGCTATCAGCAACTCCTTGAACAGGGGCAGTCAATACAGTGAAGTGGAGATACTTGAAATTTTGCAACGCGCACGTCAGCTCAAGGGTCTTGAGATGGACGATGTGGCAGCTCTCTGTTCAATAAGTAACCCGGATTTGTTGAGTGAACTGTTCAAGACTGCAAAAGATGTTAAAGAGAAAATATATGGTCGTCGGTTGGTCATGTTTACTCCTCTATATGTTTCTAATCTGTGTGGTAACGATTGCGCCTACTGTGCTTTTCGTAGCAGCAACAGGGGAATAGTACGCCGAGCTCTGAAGACAGAAGAAATTGCTTCAGAGACAGCATCTCTAATCAATGAAGGTCATAAGAGAGTGTTGCTGGTAGCTGGAGAGGCATATCCTAAAGAAGGTTTCGATTATGTTCTGAAAGCTATCGACACAGTGTACTCAGTCAAACAGGATAATGGTGAGATTCGGCGAGTTAATGTGAATGTTGCTCCTCTTGAACTTGAAGAGTTCAAAAGGTTGAAAGAACACAACATAGGAACATATCAGATTTTCCAGGAAACATATGACAGACAAGTTTACAGCCAGGTTCATCTGCGTGGACCAAAGGCTAATTTCGATTGGCGTCTTTCTGCAATGGACAGAGCTTTTGAGGCAGGAATCGACGATGTCGGTATTGGAGTTTTATTCGGTCTAGCTGACTGGAAATATGAAGTTTTAGCTATGTATCAGCATATCAATCATCTGGAAAACAGATATGGTATCGGACCTCATACAATTAGCGTCCCCAGATTAGAGCCGGCTACAGGAGCCGATATTGCAAGTAATCCACCTCATCCGGTATCAGATTTGTCATTCCAGAAAATAGTTGCTGTTCTCCGTTTGATGGTTCCATACACAGGGATAATCATGTCAACGCGTGAAACGGCTGAGATCAGGCGTGAAACCTTTGCACTTGGTGTCTCTCAGATTTCTGCAGGCAGTAAAACAAATCCTGGTGGATATTCAGAAGCTAACAAAAACACTGCAGCTCAGTTCAGTCTGGGTGATGTGCGTTCTCTGGATGAGGTTGTTGCCGATGTGGCCAGACTCGGTTATACACCGTCATTCTGCACAGGTTGTTATCGTCTTGGTAGAACAGGTTCCGATTTTATGGACCTTGCCAGACCTGGCGAGATTAAAAAGCATTGCGACCCAAACGGGTTGAGCAGTTTTCTGGAATATTTGACAGATTACGGACAACCTGAAACTCAGAAAATTGGAATGAAACAGATTTCAAATTCTCTTGAGGAAATGGATGAGGTGCCACGTCGTCGTGCTGTGGCAATGCTGGATAAAATTCGCAATGGACGCCGTGATATCTTCTGCTAGGAGTTTGGAATGAAAAAACAGAGCGCAACGCGTGGCTTCCGTCTTCATATCGGCATTTATGGACGTCGAAATGTTGGTAAGAGCAGCTTGATAAATGCTCTTACACGTCAGGATGTAGCAATCATTTCTGATACACCTGGAACAACAACTGATCCGGTGAGTAAGCCTATGGAATTGCAACCAATCGGCCCTGTTGTATTGATAGATACTGCAGGGATAGATGACACCGGCGATTTGGGTACTCTGAGGATGAAGCGAACCTGGAATATGCTGGATCGATGTGAAATGGTTCTTCTTGTTGCTGAGGCCGGAGTCTGGAGTGATCAGGAGATTGCTTTGCTGTCAGATTTCAAAAAAAGAAATCTGCCTGTAGTTGTTGTTTTCAATCAGGCTGACAAGAGGCTGCCATCCAGAGATCTGATTGAATCAATGGAAAAGGAAAATATCGCATATGTGACCACATCGGTTGTTGATAAAAGCGGTATCGATGAATTGCGCAATGCGATAATCAAAATAGCGATGGACAGAAAAGTTGAACAGCCTCCGCTGCTTAAGGATCTTGTTTCACCAGGCCAGACTGCTGTTCTTGTAATCCCGATTGATAAAGAAGCGCCGGTTGGACGTATTATTCTGCCGCAGGTTAATGCTATTCGTGAATTGCTTGACGGCGATGCCTGTTGTGTTGTTGTGAAAGAAAATCAACTTCAAAGTGCACTGGATAATATGGTGAATAAACCGGCTCTGGTAGTTACTGACAGCCAGGCTTTTTCTGAAGTGGGCAAAATAGTCCCAGGCGATATTCCGATGACCGGTTTTTCAATTTTAATGGCTCGGCATCGCGGACAATTTGGCGTTCAGGTTGCTGGCGCAAAGGAAATTGCCAATTTGCGTGATGGAGATAAAGTACTGATTGCTGAAAGCTGTACTCATCATCCTGTACAAGATGATATTGGCCGCGTGAAGATACCTGCATGGATAAATAATTATGTGGGTGGAAAAATAGATTTCGAAGTTGTACAGGGGCATGATTTCCCTGCTGATTTGTCGCAATATAAACTGGTCATTCATTGTGGCGGGTGCACTATGAATCGACAAGAAATTCAAAGTCGTTTAGGTCATTCAACGCGAGCTGGAGTGTCGGTTACCAACTATGGTCTAGCAATAGCTTTTTGTCTTGGAATTTTTGATCGAGCTTTAGCTCCATTTGAAAAATCGGAAGTGATCGCATGAGCGGAAAAGTTGAAAGAATTCTCAAGTCTGCAACAAGCGATTCAGAGCTGAAAAGAGATGAGATAATTAGCCTTCTGGAGGTTTCAGCTCCGGACCAGAAACGTAATCTTTTCAGCACAGCTTATGAGGTGAAGAAACGAACTGTTGGTCCAGTTGTGTATTTTCGAGGCCTGATTGAGCTTTCAAATAGATGTAACAAGGACTGTTATTATTGTGGAATCAGGAAATCAAACCGATTGGTTCCTCGTTTTCGGTTAGAAGTTGATGAGGTTGTTGAAGCTGCTGTATGGGCTCACAGAAATGGTTATGGATCCCTGGTGCTGCAGGGCGGAGAGCTACAGAACGATTCTCATACTAGGTATATAACTGAAGCATTATCAAAAATACATGCAGCTACAAATAATGAGTTGGCTGCTACACTTTCATTGGGCGAGCAGAGCCGGGAGGTTTTGAGACAATGGAGAGAAGCTGGTGCTCATCGTTATCTGCTTAGAATGGAAACTAGTAATCAGAAATTATATAAACAGTTTCATCCCGATAATCATCAATGGGAATCCCGCATGCAGTGCCTGTCAGATTTGCGCAGTGAAGACTACCAGGTTGGCACAGGAGTTCTGATTGGACTTCCAGGACAGACCCTTGGTGACCTTGCTGACGATCTTCTTTATATCAGAGATCTTGATGTCGATATGGTTGGAATGGGGCCATTTATTCCGCATGATGACACTCCGCTTGCCAGCCATGTAAAAACTTTTGATAAGAATGCCCAGCTTGAAATGGGCCTGAAGATGCTTTCATGCACACGTCTGTTACTTCCCGATGTCAATATCGCTGCAACAACAGCTCTGCAGGCTTTGTCAGACACTGGAAGAGAGCTTGGGCTCCAGGCCGGTGCAAATGTGGTCATGCCAAATGTGACCGACCCTAAATACCGAGCTGTTTATCAGCTTTATAACGGCAAGCCAAGCATCAATGAAAATTCAGAACAGAGCAGAGCCGGGTTTGAAAAAAGCATATCTTCAATTGGGGAGACAATAGGGTTTGGATTGTGGGGAAATTCTCCACGATATAAAAAAAGGAATTGTTAAAACAACTCTGGCATAGCAATTCTGTTTGAATTACTGACTGTATGCCCTTCAAGTCTGAGCAGCTGTGCTTTTACGTGTACGCCACCTGCAAATCCAACCAGTTTTCCGTTTGAGCCGATTACTCTGTGGCACGGCACAACCAGCGGCAGTGGATTCATTGCTGCTGCCTGACCAACGGCTCTGGTTGCTGCGGGCCTGCCTATATCTTTTGCAACTCTGCCATACGTGTGAAGTTTACCAAATGGAATAGTTAGCATGTTGTTCCAAACATCGACCTGGAAATCTGACCCTCTTAAATCTACAGGCATATCGAATTGTTCAAGTTGTCCGGTAAAATAGCTGGCCAACTGTCTGTGCAGTTTTTTGAAAGCGTTGCTATTTTGTCTCAGGGTGGCAGATGGATCTAGTTCTTTGACCAATTGATGAGCGCGAGTGTGAGATTGATATCCCTTTTGCAGGAATTCGATTCGCACCAGACCTTTGCTGCTTGCAATCACGAGCAGTGGATCAAGTACCGTTGGCAGTAGAGTGTACTTGTAAATTGCCATCGAGAAATTGTACCAGAACTGAATGTTGCTCTCAAGCTATATCTGGACTATCATTCGGGCTCACTTTATTACAACAAGCTGCGAGGTTGCTGTGCAAATCGGAATATTGGGACTCAAGTTTACAGGCAAGACTACACTTTTCAATGCTATTACAGGTGCTGATTTGCCGACAGGTCAGGGTGGAGTAGATCCACATCTGGCAGTTGGTAAAGTGCCTGATTCCAGGTTGGAAATATTGTCGGACATGTTTAATCCCAAAAAGACAGTTTTTGCAAGTGTTGAATGGGTTGATATTCCAGGTTTTGATGCTGGTGGTTTTGGCGGAGCGGGAGAGAGCAACAAGTTTTTGGAGCATGCGCGCAAAGTTGATGCTATTGCACATGTTGTCCGATGCTTTGACAATGGAAT
>JAAESD010000392.1 GCA_024229695.1 bacterium | reverse complement strand
AGGTGGCTCAAAATTATCTACTCGGCATCCAGTTCAGCAAAAGCCTTGTCAGCACGTTCAATTATAGCTGTACGAATTTCTTCATTCAGCTGACTCATCCCTTTGACTGCTTCTTTGAATGCTTTGATGTCCAGAGAAACCAGAATGTACATTGTCCCTGTTTTGGAAATCCATGTCTCTTCCTGTCGTGTGCCAGCAAGATTCATCTCTGTAACCTGCTTTGTAACATCTTCAATATGTTGCTCATCATTTGCAGCAGATCCAAACTGTTCGCCACCAGTTGTTGTAGCCTGGTAATCTTTCAGCATCGATTTGATTTTAAGATCAAGTTGGCGAGCAATATCAGTACGAGCACGGCCAAGTGCTGTTGAACGCATCAGAGCAACATTTTTTGATCCACCAGCAGAGCCAACACCATAAATCATCTTATCATTATCACCACGAGCCTTGATAACCCAGTCAGGTGCACCATCGAGCTCATTGGAAACAATATCGCTCATTGGCTTTGGACCGCCACCACCACATCCAGTAAATACAAAAACAAGTGATAACAATAATGCTGCTAGAATCAGTCTTTTCATGGCATACTCCTTGATAAGTTTCGAGTCATTTGAGATTTTTGGATGTTAACAGATTCACAACTCAAGTCAATAGCTGCAGAATAATTTTGTCGCTGTATTTTTTGTTTTGCCAGCACCTTTTTTGTACATTACCATCCCCATATGAAAATATTACACTTTATTAACGCCCAACTCCCTTCTGGCGAACATTCCCTTCTTGTTGAAGATGGAAAGATTGTCGCCTTGAATCCTGTTTCTGTTCCTGACGATGCCGAAGTTCTGGATTGCAATCAAAAATGGCTGATTCCAGGTGGCGTGGATGT
>JAAESD010000391.1 GCA_024229695.1 bacterium | reverse complement strand
TCAATTACAACTAGATATGAAAGCTAAAAAAAGATTATTACTATCTTTTGTTGCCTTACTGTTTTGTCTTCTAGGTGCGGGTGAATCCCGTGCTCAGGATTCTTATGTTGGGCTATGGAACTTTGACGAAGCCGATCTCTCGGCCTCCTCCGGTGAGGATATGGAGTATATTGGTGATACGGGTGACGTAGCTGAATTTGGTACAACCGAATCTTTTGCTATACCTGCAATCAATGGTGAAATTGCGAATGTCTTAAAGCTTCCCAAGTTGACGCCTGAACAAGGGTTAAAAGTTATTTTGCCTGAAGCAAGTAATGGCGAGGGAGACCTTGTAAATAATTGGACCGCAATTATGGATATATACTATCCGCTTACTTCATCAGGTAAGAAACGTGCGCTGATTGAAATTGTGACTGACGAATGGGTTGCAGGCGCAGCGGATGCTGAGTTTTACGTAAGTGCCAATAACGGCATAGGGACAGCAGGTTTTGAGGTTGGCACCTTGACTCCAGGTGAGTGGCATCGAGTTGTGATGGTAATGAACGTAGAGGGAGCTTCAGAAGGTTTGGGTTCTGGGAAACTTTATATTGATGGTAATTATGCTGGAGGGACAGCTGTTCCAGCTGATGCGCTAGATGGTCGTTGGTCACTCGACACAATGTTCGAGTTGTCAGTTGCACTTTTTCAGGATGATAACAACGAGTCTGAAGAGGTTATTGTTAATAGTGTTCAAATACTTTTTGACTCGCTGAATGCAGGTCAAATAGGTGCATTGGGAGGGGCTCAAGCTGCAGGTGTGCCAAAGGAATTACCCGATGTTCCTTCTTTTGTGACAGAATGGACTCCTTCTGCTGCGTATGCTAATGCAGATACAGATTTGGGTGTTGTGATAGATTCAGGAGATACTGTGATTGGAGGAGACTCATTCTCTTTATCTTTGAATGGTAATGTTGTCGCAAGTGAAGTGACTGAAGATGGTGGTGTATTTACAGTTAAGGCTTCAGGCGATGCGGCTTTAGCTAAAGCCAGTAAATATGAATTGAAGGTAACTTACACAGATAGTTTAGCGGGTGAAAAGTCGTTTTCTACTAAGTTTGAAATTCCTGTTTACTTTGAAAATTTTGATAGTGTTGAGCTGGGGCCTAATGTTGATGAGGCTGTTGCTAGTGAGGAAGCTTGGTCGCCAGAAGGTCCAGAGGGTTGGGTAGTTGATCGTTCCGGAGTTCCTGGTAACAACGAAGAACATGTTGGTTATTTACCAGATGAAGATGATGATGGTTTTCCAGATGCTGATGGAGTTTCCGAATGGGCGGGGTGGAGCTTTGCTAATTTCGATTGGTGGGTGCAAGCAGCTGGAGATCAAAGTCGTTCTGCGTTTAATTTAGCAAGTAATACAGTAGCGGTGGCTGATCCTGATGAGTGGGATGATCAATCTCATGCCGATAGTGCTCAAAATGGTTGGTACAAAACCTTAATGACTACTCCTGAGATTGATGTTCAAGGCATGACTGCAGGAACTCTTTTTGCGACTTTTGCATCAAGTTGGAGGCCGGAATTTGATAGTAATTATCATCAGGAAGCTTATATTACAGTTAGTTATGATGGTGCTGAGCCTGTAGAGATTTTTAACTGGGTTTCAGATACTAATAGTCCAAATTTTCATCCGGATTCACAAAATGAGACTGTAATCGTTCCGTTGGACAATCCAGCGGGCTCCAAAAAAATGTCTTTGTCATTTGGAATGAGAGAGGCTGGAAATGACTGGTGGTGGGCGATTGATAACTTGGTTGTCAACGCTGGGGTTGTTCCTCCGACAATCGCAACTCAGCCAAACAATGTTGAGGTTGGTGAGGGTGAAGGCTTTAGTGTTAGCGCCGCCGCTGAAGGAGGGGCTCCTTTATCTTATCAATGGTTCAGGAATGGAGTTTTGATTGAAGGTGCTACAAGTACCGAATTTTCAGTTACTGAGGCAAGTGTTGCCGATGCTGGCAATTACACTGTTAAAGTCACCAATGAGGCTGGTGAGATTTTAAGTGCTGCAGGTGTTGTGAGTGTTCAAGCTAGTTTAGGCGTTACTGTATGGAGCGAGGACTTTGAGGGGCTGGAGCTTGGTCCTAATGTGGATGAAGCTTTGGCTGGAGAACAGGTTTGGACAAAGACACCTCCAGCAGGTTGGTCCATTAACGATGAGGAAGTTCCAGGGACTTGGGCTTGGCAAGGGCTAGAGGATGAAGAAGGCTATCCTGAACTGGATGGTGTAACAGAGTGGGCTGGTTGGAGTATTGCTGATGTAAAATGGTGGAGTCAAACAGCTGGGAATCAGCGTCGTACAGAATTCAAAAAAGCTATTGGTGCAGCAGCAATTGCTGATGGTGATGAGTGGGACGATTCGGCTCGTGAGGGAGGCAATATGAATACCTTTATTACCACCGAGGCAATTTCACTAGATGGAATTATGGAGAATTCTCTCGTTTTGCGTTTTCATTCTAGTTGGCGGCCTGAAGTTCTACAAAAGGCGGTAATAGAAGCCACATTTGACGACGGAGATCCAATTGAGATTATGAGATGGGAATCAGAAGGTGGAGATGCCGCATATTACCACGATCATAATCCGAATGAGACAGTCAATATTTCGATTAACAACCCTGATGGTGCTGGGACAGTTAAGTTCACTTTTGGTTATTTGGATGCTGGAAACAATTGGTGGTGGGCGGTTGACAATCTGATTCTTGCTGGTGAGCCGAAACCAATTTTCGCTGAGAACTTTGATAGCCTCGAGTTGGACGGATTTGAATCAGCAACTGAATCTGGAGGAGATGGCACGGATTGGACTGCTACTGCTCCAACCGGCTGGGTCACAGCCAAGGCTGATGATCATGGCCCAACTGCGGGTGGAGATGCTGTTAAGGAATTTGATGGCTGGACCTTCCTTGACCCTGTTTCATGGAATGCAACAGCTGGTCAGGATCGTGCGGAATTTACTAAAGGAACAGGTGTTATTGCTGTCGGGGACTCAGATGAGTATGACGACGCTGCAGATGCTAAGTTTAATGCATCTCTTTCAACTCCTGCATTTAGTTTGGACGGAGTAAAGCCTGGCACGGCTATATTGGTTTATGATTCAAGTTGGAGGCAAGAACCACAAAGCGGAAAGGTTACTGTTTCATTTGATGGTGGCGAACAGATCACATTACTTGAACTGAGCCCAGACACTCCAACTGCCTACAATGAGACTGTGACTTTGCCATTAGGCAATCCTGAGGGAGCTAAAGAAGCTGTTATCACATGGGATCACCAAGGCCACAACAACTGGTGGTGGGCGATTGATAATATTAAAGTAACGGTTGGCAAGGCGCCTCCTGTAATTACTTCACAGCCAACAAGCGTTGAAGCGTTTGAAGGTGAATCTGTCAGTCTATCAGTGAAAGTGGATGGTGATGAACCATTGTTTTATACTTGGTACAAAGATGGTGAAGCTATTGCTGGGCAAGAGGGCCCAGTTTTGGAATTGAATCAATTAACAGAAGATAATTCTGGTGAGTATAGTCTTTCTGTTGGGAATTCTGCGGGAGATGCAAACAGTAATCCGGCCAAGGTTAGTGTATTGTTAAATCCAGGTTCTACTTCGGTTTTCTCTGAAGACTTTGATAGTTTGGAGTTGGGTCCATTTGTATCTGACAGTGAATCAGGTGGAGACGGAACCGATTGGACAGCCGCAGGGCCTGAAGGTTGGAGTATGACGCAGGCTGACGATCATGGTCCGACAGCAGGAGGGGATGATGTAGTGGAGTTTGATGGTTGGACCTTCCTTGATCCGGTTTCATGGAATGCAACAGCTG
>JAAESD010000390.1 GCA_024229695.1 bacterium | reverse complement strand
GTCTTTAGAGCAAGGCAAGCGGGCATAACCTGCAGAGAGACAAATCTCAGGCTCTTGAATACTGCAACAGGGGAAAGTAATCGCCTGCCATCGAGAGTAGCTCTCAAGCCATTGAATCAAGCTTGAATCAAACTGATCCAATAGCTTGGAGCCAATCTGCAGAACAAGTAAGGGCTTATGATGAGGAACGGCGCTATTAACTTCTTGCCATGAAATAAGGTTAAGTTGCAAGCCATCAGCAGCCTCAATAGGTGAAACTGATGAAATATTTTCAGACAACTGTACAAAATATATTTGATCAAAAAGAATGCCTGAACGATGAATCGACTGAAGCGTAGATTGCAAGCAACTATCCATTCTCAAGTCGCCGAGAAGCAAAATATTGCAGCGCCTTGCAGAAGCACCAGAACCATCTTCACTGCGATCAATCCCAAACTTATAATGACTGGCTACTTGTTGGTCTAGAGCGACACGGGTAGCTTCACCGCCATGCTGATGTGCGGCATCCAAGAATTCAATGGCTTTCTCAAGCAACTGTTGCTTAGGAGTCGCAGAGGAGGCAACAGAATGATCTGAAAGGCGCCATGCATACAGAGGCAAAGGCAAGTATCCAACCTGTTTGGGAATCAATAACTTGCTCAAACGAATATAAAATTCCCAATCTTGAATGCCGTCATATTTTGATTTCATGCCACCACAAGCTTGATACAAATCAATCCTAATAACTGTCAGATGAATTAAATAATTAAATTCCAACAGCACATCTGGGTTCCAAGGAAATTTCGCGATGTATTGAGATCTACTCCCATCATCCTCAAAGGCAATATGGTCGCTATAAAGGAAACCACAATCCTCATGTTCACTCAGGTGACGGTTAACGAAAGCCAGTGCTGAAGGATGCAAAAGATCATCTTG
>JAAESD010000389.1 GCA_024229695.1 bacterium | reverse complement strand
TACTGGTGGCATTACCATCAATATACCTTTGCAGTTTGAAACCATAGATCACTTAGCAAAGGTTATTATTGATGATCTTACTGCTGGTGCTGGGTCGGGCCCAAACCCGCACCAAGATGCAATTCAATTACCCGCAACACTAAAAACTTTAACAGATATGGTATCTG
Organism: bacterium; assembly: GCA_024229695.1. Classification (GTDB taxonomy): domain Bacteria; phylum Krumholzibacteriota; class Krumholzibacteriia; order LZORAL124-64-63; family LZORAL124-64-63; genus JABIBH01. Next base: position 1,500 of record JAAESD010000389.1, on the reverse strand, counting down.
GTGATTTTAGTGCATTGCCGGCAGCTATTGATGAAGCAACACAAACTTTAATGGATACATCCCAAGCAGCAATTCAAGATATATCAAATGCGGCTGGAATGCATGCCATGGTACAAGAATGTCAAGAAAATTTAGATGGTACTCTTATTGCTGCTATGAAAAAATTAGAAGAAGTAGCGGGTGCCGCTGATTTTGCTGCTTTTCAAACTGCCGCGGGTGCCGCAGCAACATTTCCAAATACAGACCTGGGTGGTGTTGCTCAAGCAGCTGCTAACTTACAACAATTTACAGCTTTGACAGATAATATGAATACTCAAGGTTCGGTAGGTACGGCAATTTCACAATTAAATGATATCGCCAAAAATGCTGGTACTCTTGGAGCAGCAGGTGCTCTTGCAACAGCTGTTGCATCAGATATTGGTTTGACTGCTCCACCCGTTATCAATGATGCGTTTGCCGAATTACAAGATGGTGCTGCTTTTACGGGTGCAAGAACAATAGCTGAAGGTATGAAAGCAGTAAAAAATGTAATAGATATGGGTACATATTCTGGACATTTGGATGATATTATTGATGTCGCATATCAACTGCCAGCTGTACAAAGAACTGCAGCTTCTGGAACATACGCAAACCAAGTAGTTATGTCAATTTCGATTGATAATGTTCCAGGCCGGCCGCCTCACAATAGGGTGCCGACTGATGGTGAGCCTGGTTTTGTGAATGTTCCTGGTTGGATAAATCCAAATACAAATGCCTTAGAGTATATACCTGCTGGATCACTTCAAGAAAATTTGGGACAGATTCAAACTGATTTATTAGCTAAGGCATCTTCTATTCAAGCGAAAGTTGTGGCCTCTCTGGCACCTATTGAAGAACTTACATCTGCTATTGGTCTTGCTGTTTCATCTGGTAATTTACCTGCCGCATTGGACAGTGCATTATCAGGAGCAGTAAAAACTGCTATGGCTGCTGCTAAAACAGATGTAGCCGCAAACCCCCATGTTGACCCACCCGCACCGGCAGGTGCTCCACCAGAAGATGGAGGCGACGGCCGACCCAAGTAAACTGAGAATTATATTATGTTTTGTGAATTTATTGATAAGATGGGAACGGACAAGACGGTAGTGGATGCCGCAAGAGTTTCCTTTTCCAAAAGAACACAATGGGAAAGAAATATACCAGCTCAAGGTATATTTGAACTGAGTGATGGTGATAAGAAACTCATAAAGTATCTTGCTGAACACGATCACTGGTCGCCTTTCGGCCACTGCTCGTTGTCCGTACATATTGGTGCCCCTGTATTCGTTGCTCGTCAGTTAGTCAAACATCAGGTCGGATTAACCTGGAACGAAGTCAGCAGACGATATGTAGACAACCCACCAGAGTTTTATAAACCAGAAAAGTGGAGAGGTCGTCCTATTGATAAGAAACAAGGCAGTAGTGATGAAATGATTGAGTGGTTGAGTCGTGACCGTAGAGTTGGTAGTGAGGCACATAAGG
>JAAESD010000388.1 GCA_024229695.1 bacterium | reverse complement strand
GGATATAATTCAATTTTCCCATAGTCAATTTCATTCTCATTTATATTATTAAAGTTCGCTACAACATCAATACAAACCTCATAGCTACAGCAATCTCCTGATGTAGGATCTTGATAAAAAACAGTGCAACAAGCTATGTAGTTACCTCCAGTCGCATATGCATGTTCTACCACTTGACCTGTTCCATATGAACCATCACCAAAATTCCAGTAATAAGCAACTGCTCCTGGAAAATCTTGTTGAATCTCTGTTGCCGTAAAAGTACTCACACCTGATGCAGCATCAACATCAACAGTTGCTCCCAAATTGGCTGCAATAATTTCACATGGTGAACAACTCTCAGCTACAACAACGGTTTGACACATTACATCTGTACAACAATCAGCTCCAGAACCCGCCCAAGTCGTCAAACAAACATCATATGTTCCAGGAGCAGTATAGGTATGTACCGGATTCTCTTCAGTACTTGTAGATCCATCTCCAAAATCCCAAGAGTATCCCAGAATTTGATTAGCCGGATTAGCTCCAGCAACTGATGCATTAAAAAAGTTGAACTCACAGCTTCCCTCAACATATTCAAATGCTGCTGTAACCTCACAAGGACATTCAATCAATTGTTCAATCGTTATGTTATCCAAAGAAACTGCTGCCTGATTCGGCGTTGGAGAACCCGCTAAAAATGGACGAAACCAAAGCTGAGAGAAATTTTGTCCCGTTGGCACAGTAAAAGTTTCTGTTATCGTCATTACACTTCCTGAAAAATTCCAGGATTGATTTGAAACAGAGAACTGAGACACAGGTGAAGGGTAAGCAGTAGAACTACTGGCCGTCAAACCATTTGTGATATCCACTAAAAATGTTGAGGATGGATTTG
>JAAESD010000387.1 GCA_024229695.1 bacterium | reverse complement strand
CTGGTTTCGCCCCGACTTATTCCGTCGCATAATTACGTATTCAGGTACATTCGTTGATCAACAAGATGATGATGCACCAGAAGAATCAAAATATCCACTCGGGGCATGGGAGTACCACTCTGGAAAAAAGTTGATTGAAAACAGTGTTAGAAAACCACTGCGCATTTTTACTCATGTATCTGAAAACGACAATGGCGCAAAGAGTTCGGAATCATCCCATCATAATTGGGTGATGGCCAACAAGCGCACGGCAGCAACGCTTAAAGCAAAAGGTTATAATTATCGGTTTATTTACAGCCGTTCATCCAGTCATTGTGACCGGCGGATTTATGAGCAGACTCTTGCAGATACCCTGGTCTGGATTTGGAAAGGTTACCAACCCGATTAATTTTTTTCGGTTAAGTTTAGGTAGCACACCAACACACAGAAACAGTGTGAAATTCATTGATATCTGTGGAGAGACAGTGGGATTTGCGTGTTTCGGACAATTGTCTATTGGGGTTTTGATTGTGCAGTGGGGATTCTGATTCTCACAACGGACTCAATGAGAAGCATATGAGACTTTATATCTCTTCGGATATTTGACAATCTCG
>JAAESD010000386.1 GCA_024229695.1 bacterium | reverse complement strand
GGCAGAACTTCTTGCATCCCACCCTTGAATGCGAACAGCATGTCTCTGTAATAATCTCGCTGATTTGCATACCACTTTTGCAGGTCGGCGTGAGATTCTTCAAGCAGGCCGGCAAAAATGTACTGACCGATAACACTTGAACACAGACTCACAGTATGTTCTGCAATTGCCTTGCGATGGAACAGTTCGTTGTCGGAAACAAGTGCGCCGATTCGCAGACCACATGCATTCCAGACCTTACTGGAGGTCTCAATGCCAATTCTTCTACCAGTAATTCCAGGGACAGCTTCTTCAGTTGTGCCCCACACACTTGAGACTTCACCGTCGGTGTAATAGAACTCCCGGTACGCTTCATCGCTGACCAGCCAGAGATCGTGTTTTACACAAAGTTTACCCAGTTCATCGATAGCATCCTGATCATAATATTGACCTGTTGGGTTATCGTAAGGAATCAGCACAACAGCTTTTGGATGATGCTCTTCAATAACTGCTTCAATTTCAGAAATACTAGGCAGAGCAAATTTTCCATCGTCACTTAGCTTGCGTTG
>JAAESD010000385.1 GCA_024229695.1 bacterium | reverse complement strand
TCGTCAGCAGCACAATGCTCGTAGATGTCAGTGAAATTCAATCCTGTCTTTTGCATATATGGAACAGACATTCCCCAGTTGTAGTAAGCAGAACCAAAAGCCACTGTTCCGTTTTGAACTGACACCTTCCAATCCTTACGGACATCTTCGGGAGCAAAGGTATCAATTAATTTGTTGACCTTGAGAATGATTTTCTCAAACCTTTTCATCATTTCAGCACCATCAATCTGAAGTTCATTGATTAATCGATCAACCTTGTTGATGAAAAGTACTGGTCGTACTTTTTCCTTCAAGGCTTGACGAACTACAGTCTCAGTCTGTGGCATAGTGCCTTCAACAGCACAGGCTAGAATGATACACCCGTCAACTGCGCGCATAGCACGAGTTACATCACCGCCAAAATCGACGTGCCCAGGTGTATCAATCAAATTGATGAGATAATCCACCTCGTTAACTTTGTGAACCATCGATGCACTAGCTGCGTTAATTGTGATTCCACGAGCACTCTCTTGC
>JAAESD010000384.1 GCA_024229695.1 bacterium | reverse complement strand
TCCAAAATGAAATGCGGCATATAATTCATTAAAAAAATTAAAAAAATGAAAAAAATGTTATAGTTTATTGACCAGTGAGGATTCCAGCTACTACAGGAATTACTTCCCAGAGTGGAATTACACCATTGTCTTTCATTTCAGAAGCTACTTCATCAGTGTATAAACCGTGAATGTTTACTGCAGGGTGGGCAATACTGTTAACTCCAGTTGGAGGAACTGCATCACTTGGGTTGCCTAAAACATATGCATAAGATGCTACTGGTGCTGGGATAATCTCAGCATCGACTAGAACTGGGTTCAAGCCGAATGGATCACCTGCAACAAAGATTGTTGCTGCGCCAGTGTAAATTGCTGCATAATCATGGTTTACTGCTGCGTATACACCTGGTTCATCAAAGACTAAATCAACAATCATGTTTTGTGAGCCACCGAGTAACCATGTTTCAGTTGCTGCGGATTGTACTCTGTTGCCTTGGACAACTCTATCCAATATTTCTCCAACAATGTGGAAGAAAACTGGTTCGTTACCTTGGTTCTCAACAAAGAGTCTCACGTGTTGATCATTTTCAACAAACAAGAGTTGTGATTGGTATTGCTCGTGTTCAAGTCCATTCCATGGTTGTGCAACAAAAATATTTTTGTTGGTATCACCATTTACAAGTAAGTTGTGTGCCATGTTTGGTACATAACCGAATTGCATTCCGTTAACAACAGTACCGGTATTTTGGTGACCGAACATTGCGCCGGCATCATAATTACCATCTGCTGTCAAATACAATTGATTGTATTGGAGTGTAAACTCGAGTGCATC
>JAAESD010000383.1 GCA_024229695.1 bacterium | reverse complement strand
GGAAGAAAACTGGTTCGTTACCTTGGTTTTCAACAAAGAGTCTTACGTGTTGATCATTTTCAACAAACAAGAGATGTGATTGGTATTGCTTGTGTTCAAGTCCATTCCATGGTTGTGCAACAAAGATGTTTTTCTCAGTATCACCCATTACGAGTAAGTTGTGAGCCATGTTTGGTACATAACCGAATTGCATTCCGTTAACAACAGTACCGGTATTTTGGTGACCGAACATTGCGCCGGCATCATAATTACCATCTGCTGTCAAATACAATTGATTGTATTGGAGTGTAAACTCGAGTGCATCTGCATCATAGAAAATTCTGTCTAATTCACCGCTGCCGCTAGTTTTCTCTACCATTAATTTCTTGTATCCGTTAGCTGGGTCAACGATTGCAATTCCGTACATGCCGGAAAGAACGTGTTGATCCATACCTGCTAAGTGAACACCAGAACAATGGTATTTGAAAACACCAGCTGATTCAGCAATGTAGCAATATTGACTTGTCTCTCCTGGGTTAACAGAATCAAAGTATGTTGCTGACATTTGTGATGCGTGCATATCGTTACCGTGACCGGTTACTTCATCTGCTGGAATTACTAATGTCATTTGTACAACGTCACCTTGTGTAACTCTTAATGTTGGTCCTGGGACTTGTCCATTAAAGGTCATGGCGTTGTAAGTTTTTCCTCCCATGATTGGAAGTTCGACACTTTCACCAGTTAGATTGAACTCGACGACAGTGCGTCCAGTATCTGCAAGTGCACCACAATCAGTTTCTGCGAATGCTTGAGGCATTACAAGTTGTAAACCGCCCATTTGATGGATTTGTTCAAGTACGTCAACATCCATTTTGTTGATGTCGAGTCCCTGTCCACTAATTTGGGTATTTGTGTATGTGCTTCCGAATAAGGTTGCTCCCATTACAGCTACTGCTGCAATTGT
>JAAESD010000382.1 GCA_024229695.1 bacterium | reverse complement strand
GATTTCACAGAAGGTGGCCTCGGCGCAGACCATTCAGGCAACTACAACTACTTCACACCAAACAATTTGGGTACAGAGGATATGGTTGAGGACTCGCCCACAAATAACTTTGCTACGTTGAGTTCTGTATGGAATAGTACCGGCGCTACATTTCCTTTGAGCGAAGGAAACTTAAAATGTGCGATGACTACAAGTGGGTCTGGGTTAAATGGTTCTACAATAGCTCCAGAAAGTGGCAAATGGTATTGTGAATATCTAGTTTCCACGTTACCCGGTTCGGATAGAGCTGCAGTGGGGATAGCAGATGTTGATGGGTTGTTTATGGATAACAATGGTAACGCACAAAACATAGTAGCTATTTGTACTGCGGCTAATAATAGATATTGGGATTTTGGAACAGAACATGATAGTGCTACTGGTGTTTCTCAAGTAGTAGCTAATGATATTGTTCAGTTTGCATGGGATGTTGATACAGGAAAAGTATGGATAGGTATCAATAATACTTGGCAAGGTACTAGTAGTCCTAATCCAGCAACTGGTACAAGTCCTTTAGCAACTCATTCTACAGTAAAGGCATGGGCGCCAATACTAAGATTTGCATCTGGTGGTAGTGAAAGTTTTACAGTTCATTTTAATGCTGGACAAGACAGTTCATTTGCTGGAACAAAAACAGCACAAGGCAATCAAGATGGTAACGATAAAGGCGACTTCTATTATACTCCGCCTTCAGGATTCTTGGCGCTCTGCACTGATAACCTTGATAGCCCTGCTATTGATTTACCTTCAGATCATTTTAATACGGTGTTGTATGCGGGTAATGGAGGAACGCAAAGTGTAACTGGCGCAGGGTTCGCTCCTGATTTTGTCTGGATCAAGAATAGAACTGATGCGGTCAATCACGGCTTATTTGACACTATTCGTGGTGTTAAAAATTCGTTGCAATCCAATACAACTACTGAGGCCAGAACAGCGGCAGGAGCAACAGAAGATTTATATGCTTTTGGTTCTGACGGCTTTAGTGTTGGTGTCGGCGGTGGTGCATATATTAACTGTAATGAGAGTAGTAAAAACTACGCCTCATGGAACTGGAAAGCAGGAGGCACAGCATCTACTAATGACGATGGCTCTATGGATAGTGAAGTAAGCGCAAATCCTGCGGCTGGGTTCAGTATTGTTTCCTTCCCAGCAGGAGCCGCCGCGGCAGGCAACATGACTGTGGGCCATGGGCTTAGTCAGGCTCCAACCATGATCATAGTAAAGAACCTACCGCGGGATTACGATTGGAATGTCTACCAAGCCGATGTTTGCCCCGGCGGCGCTGGCAGATTAATTTTAAACTCGGATGCCGGGGTTGAGTCCGGTGCTTTGCCATTCAATGGTGTTCCCACAAGTTCTGTGTTCACCTTCAATAATGGGTTTGGTAGCACTGAGGACGATGAAATCATCGCCTACTGCTTCCATTCAGTAGAAGGTTACAGCAAGGTAGGCACTTACACTGGCAATGGCGTTGCGGATGGAACTTTTGTCTACACTGGATTTCGCCCTTCTTGGCTGATGATTAAATATATTGATGGTGGGTCTGGATACTCTTGGCAGATAGCAGATAACAAACGAAACACTTATAACGTAGTTGATACCAATCTATTGGCCGAAAGCAATTCTGCTGAAGGGCATACATGGTCAGCAAAAGATTTTGTATCTAATGGGTTTAAGTTAAGGACAACTAACAGTGCGGCTAATGGATCGGGTCTGGACTTCCTCTACTTGGCCTTTGCAGAATCACCATTCAAGACATCAAACGCTAGATAAAACGTATAAATAGTAATAACAAATAACATCATGGTAACATGGTACAACATAGGAGAGTAAAAAATGTGGTACGTTGATGGAGTAGGACTAATAAAGACCCCTCGGGGCATTACAAAGGATGGCGTTCAGCATCCAAGAAATATTTTCACACAATGGTCAAAGTCAGAACTGGCAGCCATTGGTATCAAACCCGCAAGCATCACAGCAGTAGATAGTCGCTACTATAACACAGGCGAACTAACTTGGGACACATCTGGTGCAGAAGCAGTCGGCACATATGCTACAACTGCAATTGCTGCTGCTGTTCTAAAAGCAAATATGGTATCAGAAGTCAATAGTATTGCATCAAGTCATTTGGCATCATCTGACTGGATGAGTATTCGTGCGGCAGACGGTGGTACAGCAGTTCCTAGTGATTGGGCAACATATCGCACAGCACTACGAACAACTGCTAACGCAAAAGAAACAGCAATCAATGCACTGGCTGATCTAGATGCTATCAAAGCATATCATGCCCATCCAGTAACATACACACGCAAGACAGGTACAACTGACTCAGAAGGTGTAACAACTTGGGCCGCTCCCAATATTACAACGGACACAACAGTAAATAAAGTATCTTGGACAGAACTAGGTAGTCACGCTGACTCCTGGCCTACTGCTCCAGATCACGCTGCTGACCCAAGTTTTGTAAGTGTGGCTAACACATAATAATATAAATAGTAAAGAGAAATAATTATGCCATTAACTAAAGTAGAAGTAAAAGCAATCAAGGACGGTACAGACGGTCAGATTATTACTTGGGATGCTAGT
>JAAESD010000381.1 GCA_024229695.1 bacterium | reverse complement strand
CTACAGCATCGAAAATCTACCATTCTTTGATTACGACATTCTGGTTCGTGCATATCACCACGTTCCAGTTACAATGACTATTACAATCAATGGACCTTCTGTTACTCAGAACTTCATGCTTGATCCAACAAATGGTGACATTCTTGTTATCGATGCTGGAGCAGGACGTGAATTTGCAGCGGACAAGTTTGATGAAAAAGGCAATCTGATTGCAAGTGGTTATCAGGTACCTGAAAACAGATCGACTACAGATATGATTGCTGATCTTGAGTATGCTGGTTACAGTGCAACTCTTGCAGATATGACTTCAGACCCAGCTGAGTGGGTTCTATACGACATGCTGGTTGTTGCTGGTGGTGCATCTACCACTCCAATAAGTGATGCTGGTTTCCAGACAGCACTTACTTCATTTGCTGCTGCTGGCGGGCACTACATTGTTGAGGGTGGAGAGGTTGCCTATGTACATAATGGTGCTGGATTTGGTGCCGATGTACTGCATGTTCAATCATGGAATGGCGATAGTAGCGGTAGTGTTACAGTTGCCGATGCAGCTCACTATGTAATGAGTGTTCCTAATGTTATTACTGGTCCAATTACAGTCAGTTATGCTGGCTATGGCGACCAGGACAGTGCCACTCCAACAGCTGATGCTGAAATGACTGGTGCCTGGACAGAAGGTTCTTCTGCTTCAGTTATTACTTATGATAGTAATCCTGCACCTCAAGGTGGACAGTATGTTGGATTTATGTTCAATTACTCTGCTATGGATGCAGCTGTTCGTGGTCAATTGCTACAAAATGCTGTGAACTGGTTGCTAGCTCTTGAAGTTGGTAACTGCTCTGTAAGCGGAACAGTTACTTTGCAAGGTGAGGCAAATCATTCTGGAATTACTGTAGAAGCTTTACCAGGTGGTGGTTCAACAGTAACTGCTGCCGATGGTTCTTACAGTTTCCCAGGTCTTTATGCTGGTTCTTACAGCATCAGAGCTTCCAAACAACTTTGGAGTGTTGGATCTGTTGATGTAACTCTTGAAGATGGCCAGAATATGACTGGTGTTGATATGCTTCTGACTCCAGTTCAGGAAATGTCTGATTGTAGTCAACCTGCATTGGCTATTCCAGATGCAGATCCAGCTGGTGTGAGTGACGTAATGACACTTACATTGCCTGACGCAACTGTGGCAAATGTAGAAGTCTTTGTAGATATTACTCACACATGGCAGGGCGACCTCGTAGTGAATTTGACTTCTCCAGAGGGAACAACTGTTGTTCTACACAACCGCACAGGTAGCAGTGCCGACAATATTTATGGTTGGTATCCTGCAGAGCTTGCTCCTGAAGGCGACCTTGGTCTGTTTGCAGGCGAGGAGCTCAGTGGTGACTGGACTCTGTTTGTCAGCGATAACGCTGGGGCAGACACTGGTACTCTGAATGAGTGGTGTTTAAATATTGAATATGGTGGCGGTGGTGTTTCTGCAGTTGATACTCCAACTTCTTATGAGTTGAAGAACAACTATCCAAACCCATTTAACCCAAGCACAACTATCGAGTTTACATTGCCTCAGGATGGAGATGTAAGTCTTGTAGTTTATGATATTGCTGGTCGTGTAGTTAATACGCTGGTTAGTGGTAACATGGAAGCTGCAAACCACAGTGTGGTTTGGGATGGTCGTGATACTAATGGCCGTCAGGTATCGAGTGGTGTTTATTACTACCGCCTGACAAGTGACAGCTTCAAAGATACACGAAAGATGATGTTGGTTAAGTAAAACTGACTACTTTGGCCCCGTCGCATTATATGCGGCGGGGCTTTTTTGTGCCTGGCACTGTATTTAATAACCTATATGTGTTATAATTGCAGCTGAAATCTGGTAAAAGTGTGTTGCATCCCCGCCGTAACACATATGCACACGACAACATCAAGGATGGACTGGCATGAGTAAGTTTGTGCGAAGAATTACGACATTAGCATTTGTATTGTGCTTAACAATGATTGCAGGTAGTGCGTTTAGTGCTGATATACCTGTTGATCGTAATGGCCTCCCAATGTGGGAAGTCAAAACCTGGACAAATTATCCGGTTAAAATTGAACTTCGTGACCACAGTGAGCTTGATCATCTTTTGGATACAATTCAAATTGAAGCATTTGATCGTGAGCAAGTGACTCTGCAATGGATAGCTCCTAAAGGCTATTACATCGATTTTGAACCTCGCGTAACTGCTGAAGAACATCAGGCTCTGCTTGATGCTGGCTATGATGCTGTTAGAGTTCGCGACCTTGATCGTGAGGGTAGGGTTGAGGCTGAAGCAACATGGGCTGCACAGGCTGCTCGTGGTGGTGATGCACTTCGGTTAGGTGATAGAGCTGTTTGGCATAACTATGCGCAAGTAGTTGAAATCCTGGATCAGGTTGTT
>JAAESD010000380.1 GCA_024229695.1 bacterium | reverse complement strand
TGGAGCGCCGTCAGCAGATACTAGAGGAGTGGTCGAATAGCACTGTGTTCGCAAAGCGCGGGCTGCTCAGAATGATGAAATGGTATTTCTGTATGGCACTCTGCGAACTGCCGGGAATGATGCTACACCAACTCCCAATGGATGAGCTTTCAATACCTGCCAGGCATCTTCAAGTATCACAATTCTTGCTTCTTTTGAACGCCCCTCTGCCTCTTCGCCACCAATACTCTTAAACCTTCCGATGTATTGATCAGGAATAAATGGACCAGCAACAACCGCAATCAGGACAATCCACATAACCCATTTTTTCTTGTTTTGCGATTGCCAGAACCAGTAAACCATAAACGCAAAAAATGCTACATAGGCAGTTCTTGAGCCTGAGTACAACACACATATCAAAGATGTTATCAAAGGTGGGATAAGCAGGAGCTTAACCCATCGACGTTGAATAGCAGGCCACAGGAAAATACAGAACGGAATTGTGCCCATTGCTATGCCTGCAAGACTGTTGGGATGTCGATAAATAGGTACAGCGCCATGCAGTCGCATAACACCCTGATTTTCCCAGACAAGACCACCTGTAATTGCGCCTCTGGCAGATTCCTGAGTTACATAGAAACAGGCAAATAGAAATGCTGTCAGAAACAAGCCAAGCGATTTGGGAGTGCGAATCAAAGCGGCCATGAAAAAGGTGAGCATTGCAAACTTGATTACTCTATCAACAAAAATATGGTTGGCCATTTCCGGGTCGGCAGCAAACGGGAGCTGAATCAACATAGCCACAAAAAGAAGTGCAATTCCTGAAACTACATTTTTTGCATGGCTTATATCGATCGGTTTTCTTGAAATTATCACTGCGCAAACTATGGTCAGAATCAGACCCAACACAAATTCAATACGAATTGTTTCAAAAATGGCTCGTCGTGCGCCCC
>JAAESD010000379.1 GCA_024229695.1 bacterium | reverse complement strand
TCCGATGTCATCCATTTTGCCATCATCAGCACGACCTCTTGAGGATCGAGCAGATGTTGTTCGGTTGCGTCAAGCAGTCGGTCACGACCACAACGGTCAGGACTGCTTCTGTAATTGCTGTTGTATGGTGTTGCCATTGTTATGCTCCTATGTAATAAAAGATTTTCGCCCATCCGACAAAGGCAAGCGAGTAAATTATGGTCTTGAATAACCAGTCCGAATATGTCATCATTATCCCTTGAAGAAAAATCTGTATTCTGGGTTGCGTGTCTTACCGAGTAGGTCATAAATCAGGAAGTCTGCTTTCTTATCGACTCCACCAATATGCCAATCGTATTCACCACGTTGGGAAACAGAATGGTCTGTCTCTTTCCAATCGTAGAGGTTACAGTACACGGTATCCTCGACTTCGCCAACTTTGTCGTAAATCGTGAATTCGATGTCCCAACTATTATGGACCTTATCGTCATCACCACCATTCGGTTCACCAAAAAGTTCCACCAACTGATCGTAGCTCGTTCGGATGTAACCGAGCAAGTGTGACCCGTTGACAAAATCATC
>JAAESD010000378.1 GCA_024229695.1 bacterium | reverse complement strand
CAGTCCATGCAAAGTTATTCATAATTTCACGATCACCATCTGCGCTGTGGAAAGTCAGTGACGACAACACAATCTTTGATTGCATTTCAGGAATATAAACTCTGTCGATGTGAATTACTGCTTCGGAACTGGAGAAATCACCAGGACCAACAGAGCCACCAAAGTGGTCGCTTCTGCCAAACGCAATATGAACTCCCAGTTTTTCATCCAGCAACACTGAACCAGTTGGCTGCAATCCAAAATCACCAAGTACGCCAAGTCCAAGTTCTGAGAGGTTAGCGTATGCCGGTTCTTTTTTGATGTACTCAGCTTCTGATTTGCTGTGAGGTCCAAAGCTCAAGACGGAAACAGCCTTGTTCTCTTCAATTTCGTAAAGCACAACTTCATCTTCAAACTGAACTGGCATCTCACCGGCAGTGAGACTTTTCGCTTCAAGATTTCCTTCGTAGGGGACAACATAAGTTTCGCCAGACGGTAGGTTGCCAGCGTTGCCATTGGTTGGGAACAGCCCGCCGGATGCATGAGCTGGGTTGAATCGCAAATCCAGATTCAGTTTGTGAGTTTTGTCGCCAACTTCAAATACCACTGTTGCGGATTCTGCATCGTTGACCAGAGCTTTTAAAATCTCTACACGTCGATTGACTTCTGTGTAATCAATTTGCAGGGCAGGAACCATACATGATAAAAATCCAGGCATTGTTGCAGCACGCATTTCAAAATCGCGAACAGCAACTTTCAATGGAGCAGTTGCACTTAACTCTGTGGGAGCAAGAATCATTGAGTGATCAGTGAAAAGTGTATTGAAGGAAATTGCGTTGCATCCTTCAAGCTCATCAACCGAGTTCAAAGCTTTATCGGCTGGAAGAGGTATGCAAAGTTCTGGCAGGTCGGCGTTATTGCCGCCAGCATTGTGATACCAGGCAAGAGTAACGGCATCAAGACCAAGCTCTTCTTTTGCCTCATTCAACAATGCAGCCCAGTTGGTTGCCATTTCGCGTCTGGCTTGCCACTCTGAATTGTCTGGAAGTTTTGCATCGGGCAAATCGACAATTATTGCCAGTCCGGTATCGTTATCACCAGGCTGGAAAACTCGTTGTACTAATTTTACTAAATCTGAACTGTTCATAACTGCTCCTTTAAGTTGAGCTGATAATATACCATAAGCACAAATCTGTGGCAAAAATTGGTGTGTAGTTTATCATTTCAATATGACTAATACACAACAAAATAGCTGGCGTGACCAGCTCGAAATAATGCGTACCGATGAGCCGGTTCTATATGAGACCGTTATTAGACACTTCATGCTTACAATGGAGCGCGAAGGACTGATGACTTCCGATAGCCTGGAAGCAGCTGTTTCTGAAATTACCGGGAACAATGTTTTTATTCACTGGTCCAATCCAAACAGACCAGAACCCACTCTTTCTGAAGAAGAAATCGAAGCATTGCGCTCAATGGTTCGCGAGCGAGCAGCTGACCAGTGGTCAGATGAGAAAATCAATGACTTGATTATTCTGGCTATTAAAAAAGAGCTGGCCCTGCGACTAACTGAAATGGCCGATGATCCATTTACATCGTGGGCTGAACTTGCACAGGAAACCAAAGAGTTTTCAAAGATGCCGATTGGCGGGTCAACACTTTCATTAAGTGACGCAATGGGAACCAGAGTTGCGCTTATTCGCAGGCTTTTGAGTGACCAACTGGAGTTTCTGGAAATTGCCCGCAACACTTTGACCATTCGTGATTTTTAGGAAATCATTTCTCGTGTTATCGGTCCTGAAAAAGGAACCGGCAAGCTTGGCGGCAAAGCAGCCGGGTTTATTCTGGCTCACGATGCTCTGACAAAAGCCAGAGATGAAGGCAGAAATGTTGGTGACTTTTGTACCCCTCAAACTTTTTATATCCGAAGTGATGTAATATTCGAGTTCCTGAAATTGAACGGGCTTGCCGATATTGCCAATGTTAAATACAGAGAAGTAGATGACTTGCGTGCAGAGTACAAACTTATACGCAGGTTTTACAGAACAGGCAGATTTCCAAACTATGTTATCAAACATCTCAAATTGATGCTTGAGTCTTTAGGCGAAGTCCCGTTAGTGGTTCGTTCCAGCAGTCTGCTTGAAGACAGGCTTGGTGCTGCTTTTTGTGGTAAGTACACTTCTTTGTTTGTTGCCAATCAGGGCGATATGGAATCGCGACTCAAAGATCTTCTCGGTGCAATCACTCAAGTTTTTGCGAGTGTATTTTCTCCAGATGCAATTCAGTATCGCAAGGAACGTGGACTCCTTGATTTTAAAGAAGAGATGGCGTGCATCATCCAGCCGGTTGTTGGTAAAAAGTGTGGTCGATACTGGTTGCCAGCTTTTGCTGGAGTTGCATTTGGACATAATGAGTATACATGGTCGCCCAGAATAAAACGCGATGATGGAATGGTCAGAATAGTTGCCGGACTTGGCACCAGAGCTGTTGACAGAGTTGGCGACGACTATCCAAGGATATTCAGTCCCGGTCAACCGGGCCTTAAAACAACAGTTCAGCCAGAAGAGATTGTCAGGTACAGCCAGCATCAACTTGATGTAATCGACTTGAAAGAAAACAGTTTCAAAACTATTCCGATAACCGAGTTGGTTGAATCTTTAGGCGGCAATTATCCTGCTGCAGACAAAGTATTTTCAGTTTTCAGGGATGGCATTCTGTCACCGGTTACAGGAATGTTACTGAACACTGATCCCAAAGATCTGGTCGCAACTTTCGATGGCCTCCTTGAACGAACCAACTTTGCTGAACAGATGAAAACTGTAATGGATGTGCTTGAAGAAACCTGGGGCGTGCCTGTCGATGTTGAATTTGCCCACGATGGTAAACGACTTTACATCCTGCAGTGTCGACCTCAAAGCAGAGGCGAAGCAGCGGCACTTGTTCCAGTTCCCAAAGATATCTCTCCAGAACATAAAATCTTTTCAGCCAGCAAATATGCTCAGACTTTCCAGGCCACCGATATTGAATACATCGTCTATGTCCCAAGCCTTGCTTATGAAGCGCTGCAAACCCACGATGAACTTTTAAAAGTTGGCAGAACTGTTGGTGAGTTGAATAGAACTTTGCCACATCGGAAATTTATTCTTATGGGACCAGGTCGATGGGGAAGCCGTGGCGATATCAAACTTGGAGTCAGTGTTGATTATGGTGACATCAATCACAGTAGAATGTTGATTGAAGTTGCCCGCAGAAGAGGCAGCTATGTACCCGATGTTTCATTTGGTACACACTTCTTCCAGGATCTGGTTGAGGCAGAAATATCATACCTGCCACTTTATCCTGATGATGGCAATGTCTATAACGAAGAGTTTCTGAAAGACAGTCCGAATGCATTAGCAGAAATATTACCCAAAAGAGCAGACATGGAAGATGTTGTGCGGGTGATTCATGTGCCAAAAGTTACTGACGGAAAACTGCTTGATATAATTTCAGACAGCGAGGAAGGCGAAGCGCTCGCCTTCCTCACCAATAAAGACTAGACCCATCCACGCAGTCTGCATGCTTCAGCAACACGCTGAATCGCAATCATGTAAGCTGCGTCGCGCATGTAGACATCCTGTGTTTCTGCCAGGTCGGCAACAGCATGGAAAGCACGAGTCATAATATTGTCCAGCTTTTCCAGAACTTCCTCTTTTTCCCAGAAGAAATTCATGTTGCACTGAACCTGCTCAAAGTAACTGCAGGTAACTCCACCGGCATTGCACAAGAAATCAGGAATAGTAAATACACCTTTTTCTTGCAGCGCAGCATCAGCTTCCGGAGTGGTTGGCCCGTTAGCACCTTCAGCCAAAAATTTAACCTGGTCGCTTATGTCCTGGACTGTTTCAGCATTAACCTGATTTTCCAGTGCACATGGCATTAGAATATCGACATCCTGTTTAATCCAGTCTTCACCAGGAAGAACTTCGTAGCCAGCTGCAACAGCTTTTTCCTTATCGATGCCACCAAAGCGGTCAGTCATGTTCTGCAACTCTTTCAAGTCAACACCGCTGTTGCGTTTGAAAGTGTAACTTGTCTGATCGCCCTGATCCCAACTTGAAACACAGATTGTAGTGCCACCAAGTTGTGCATAAAGCTCGATTGCAAACTGTGCAACATTACCAAAGCCCTGGAATGCGGCAGTAGTTTTTGCGATGTCAACATCAGAGCGTTTCAAAGCCTCACGCAAAGTATAAATCACGCCGTAACCTGTGGCTTCAGTTCTGCCTTCACTGCCACCCATGCCAAGTGGTTTACCGGTAATCATACCGGGGAAGTGCCCACCGTTGATTTTTTCGTACTCGTCCATCATCCATAACATGTGCTGACCATTGGTCATTACATCTGGTGCTGGTACGTCTTGAATAGGACCAACAGCTTTGCCAACTTGACGAACCCAACCACGGCAAATTTGTTCCTGTTCACGCATCGACAAGTTATGTGGGTCACAAATTACGCCACCTTTACCGCCGCCAAGCGGGATATCAACAACAGCACATTTCCATGTCATCCATGTAGCAAGTGCGCGAACTGTATCGACAGTTTCCTGAGGGTGGAAGCGGATGCCACCTTTGTTTGGTCCACGAGCGTCATTGTGTTGAACACGGAAGCCTCGGAAAACCTCAGTCGTGCCATCGTCCATCTTAACTGGGATGTTGAAATGGAATTCACGATCAGGATTACGCAACAGGTTACGAGTGCCATCGTCAAGACCAAGCTGCTCGGCTACAGCATCGAATTGTTGTTGTGCCATTGCAAAAGCGTTGAATGATTTGTCTGCCATGATAGTCCTCCCGGACAAAAACTGCTTACGCAGGGTAATTGATTTCACCGGTAAGGTAGTCATATTTTCCTGAATGGCAACCCATGTGTTAATTAATTAACATAATAATATCATTGTAATCAACTAGGTGTTTATTTATTCTTTTCAGACAGAATTGGTTTACTTTTTCAAAAGGTAAGGAAATGCGAAAATATATATTTATCGGGCTGTTTTTGGT
>JAAESD010000377.1 GCA_024229695.1 bacterium | reverse complement strand
GTCTCTAGCTGGACTATGGGTGAAAGTAGTATCCGAGAAGGAAGACAAGTTGAACGTATATTTGAAGCTGAAGTAATGGCTGACCAAACTTACGTTGTACGAAGTGTTCAATCTACTGATACTGCAAACTTATCTTCAATTGGATTTGGTGCTTTAGATATTTTAGATGGTGTTGAAATTATTGGTGTTACCCCAACTCCTCCTGAGGATTACATGACAACATCAACTGGTGGTTTCCCGATTATGATTATTTATGGAATGGCTGGAATGGCTGCAGTAGCTGGTATTGGATTTTTCTTTATCAGTAGCAGATCAATGAAAAACGCTGCAACTACTCAACAAGGTATTGATCCTAACAATCTTGTTGGATATCAAACAAGTGCATCATCTGGTGGATATCAAACCAACAGAGGTGAGGCTCAATTAAAATCTGACACTGATTACAATCAAACAAGAAATGTTTATGAGGCATCTGAAGAAACAACTCCTCAAGAAACAACTCCTCAAGAAACAACTCCTCAAGAAACAACTCCTCAAGAAACAACTCCTCAAGAAACAACTCCTCAAGAAACTGTTCCTGAACAAACAATGCCTTCTGGCAGTGAAGAAGCAGCATGCGGATGTGCAGCATCTGCAGAAATTGGAACTGAATGTGATTGTGAGATGCATGGTTCCTGTCTATGTGATGCAACTTGTGGTTGCAATGCCGACATTTGTAAAGATCAAGTTCGTGAAATGAGTTAAGATTTTTAAAAAATACTTTTAATTTTAAAATAATTATTATGTGTGCTGGGAGTAACCCTCCTTCTGTTTTCACGATATTTCGCTTTGCAGCCTACCTGAACCTAGTACAGGATCTTAGGGTTCTGTTTGGCTTTGCTCCATGTGGGTCGTCTGTTTCATTCCTTTTATGGAAACCTCAGGTTTTCACCATCACTGTGCGCCATATTGGATTCTTTTCTGCTCCGTTGCCAATCATCTCTGATTATCTATCTCCAGATCACATTTCCTGTATGGC
>JAAESD010000376.1 GCA_024229695.1 bacterium | reverse complement strand
CTCACGAACAGAGATGAAACCTTGTGCTTCCGAAGGAACTGCGCCCACAAGTGAGTAAACACCTGGAACATAGAAGCTAGTAGAAGCTGACTTAGTAGCTCCTGTAGATTCCTTCATTGAAACCACAACTGTGTGACTACCAACTGGCAATCCTCCGTCTGGTGCCAAGCTAATGGTGATTGTGTCACCACTCTTGTTCACGCTAGGAGTAACAGCGTCGCCGTTCAGTGTCATTGTAATCGAACCTTGATCGATTGATGAAGCAGAACCGTTTTGGGCAACAATGTCGATTGATGAAGCCTTAACAAGCTTGTCTCCGTTAGCTGGGCTAACTGAAACCAAAACTGCACGGCCTGTATCAACACGATCTGTTGTGCTTTCGTCAATTGTAGCTCCCTTGATTGTGTAAGCCTTGATCGAACCATCCACATCAGGATCGTTAATCAATGTCTTAGAACCATCAACCATTGAGAAAATCTCAACATTGGCTCCACCGCCGCCTTCAAACCAGAGAACGCGGAACGGATATAAGCCAGCTTCAGATACAACAATATCGAATGTTGTGTCAGATGCACCACGACCTCCGTTGAATTCACCAAGAACCTGAGCTCCTAGATCACCGAAGTTAGAGCCGATAGTTGCTTGGAAGCCGTCATCAGAGTTAACACCCATGGTGTAAGACCCTTTGGCCAAGTCTAGTAATGCGATGTACTCACCAGCAATACCGTCTGTAGAACCGCCCCAACCAGGGATACCTGGAATTGGCTCGTCTTCCTTGCCGTTACCTTCATTGAAGTTACCAGCAGCACCAGGTGCGTCCTGGTTTTGGTTAACTGTTTCTACAACAACCGGGTAGTAGCTCCATCCTTCAAAGGCATCTTCATCAGCCTCGTTAAGGAAAGCTTCCTCAGTGTTAGGATCAATGAATTCACCATTGATCTGCTGATTAGCTTTAACAATCTGGTTGCCATGAACATCAGCTGCACCACCAGTTTGCTCCACTGAAATCTGAGTGATGTTAGCGATAAAGCCAGAATCACCCTTCAACGAACTTGCTGCTCGTGCGCTAGGATCAATTGAGATGTAGTTTGCAACTGAAAAACCAAGTTGTTTAACATTGATGTTACCTTTTTCGTCTGTGTAGGTAACTTCAATTGTGTGGTCAGTACCAGCTGGCAAGAAGTCAGGCGTGTTATAAACAATTGTTGTTACGTCACCATCTTTAGATGATGAAACATCAACAGCTGCGCCGTCAAACTTAGCTGTAACTGATCCAGCCACAAGGCCGTTGCCATCAGCGTCTGTCAATGAAACAGAAACACCAGCTGCGGTGCCTTCGAATCCACTAACAATTGGTCCAGATGGCTTGTACACTTTCACATAGAAGTCATCCACCCAGTGTGCTGAGTTAGCTCCACCTGTACGACCAGCAAACAACCACTCAGGGGCTGTCAATGCAGGCCAGCCAGCTGGCAATGTTTCGTTGATCATCTGATAGCCCTTGTAGTTGATCTGCAACTGGCCACCTAGAATCTTCAAGCTGAAGTCTACCCACTCACCGTGAGTCCACATGAATACAAATTCACCTGTGTCTGGATCCTTGAACTTAACGTCGTCAGATGCACCAGTTACACCAGCAAAGTTTTGGCGAACAAAAAGACCGCCAGACCATGCACCTTGGTTTCCGTCACCAACTTGACCCTGTACGCCATTCCATACGTCAATAGCTGGAGCCTCACCTCCACCACTATCCCAGGTGTCAAAACAAATACGAATACCACTACCAGCACCTTCCTCAGCCAAACCAATTGTGTCTGGGAGGTCGCTACCGATGCTCAAGCTCCATCCATCAGCTGGACGGTGACCTGTGCTAAAGTCGTCTGCATCTCCGCAACAAGTACTGTCAGAAATGTAAACCTTAAAACCAACTTCGAAGTCCTTGAATGTACGGCCATCTGTGATGTCACCGATCTTCATAGAACCATTCTGGCCATTCAAAGCGTCTGTGACGTGAAGGAACTCATTAGGCTCGTCGGACTCGTCTCTTTCGTCAGGACCAATTTCAGCAACACCGAACAATTCGGCTGAATCTGGAATCTCACCCTCTGTGAAGCTTGTCTCAAATGAAGCCAAAACCTCAGCAGCTGTAAGAGTTACCAATGCAGCGTCAGGAGCAGTTTTACCAAAAACAATCATATGAGGACCCCAACCACTCCAGCCTCTTTGGCCAGGTGTGTCGTTATCTCCATCATTCACACAAACACCAAATCCAAATTGCTGGCCAACCTCAAATTGAGCAAAGCCAAATGAATCAGGAGTAAAGAGTGCTTCATAGATAGTCTTCTTGGTATCGTCGTTACGAACCATAGCAACTGTGTAGTTACCAGGACCTTTTTCTTTATCGGCAATAGCACCTGCATCTCCGCCCTTGTACACCTTGCCACTCTCGTAGCCGGCTTTAATAGCGTAGTTGTATAGGTGAGTTACTGTGTCACGCTCAGGATTTGTTAATCCCATCTGAACACCATCACCGTTCCAAGCATTGTTGGCTGCGTGCTCGTGCTCATCGTCTGTGACAACAATACCTAGATATAGACCTTCTTGATCCCAAGCTACAGCTATGCTGGTCTTGTGATCGTCTGGCCCACTCCATGTACCGCCACCGAACT
>JAAESD010000375.1 GCA_024229695.1 bacterium | reverse complement strand
TGTGAACGTGGATCCAACTTTGGTTACGACAATCTAGTGGTCGACATGTTGGGTTTTGGAGTCATGAAGCGTACCTGCAACGATTTGCCCCTGGTTTTCGATGTCACCCATGCATTGCAATGCCGCGATGCTGGCGGAGCCGCCTCGGGCGGACGGCGTTCACAAGTTCTTGAACTTGCCCGCTCTGGCATGGCCATTGGCCTTGCGGGTTTATTCCTTGAATCTCATCCGGACCCCAACAAAGCCCTCTGCGATGGCCCCAGCGCGCTACCTCTGCAATTACTTGAAGCCTTCTTAGAGCAACTCAAGTTGATTGATGACTTAGTAAAAGGAATGAATCAATTAACCATTGACTGAGAAGCAATCATCATGACACTTAGCACTTAAAATAATAAACTCAAATAACAGCAAAACCTTTTGAGCAGACCTAGAGAATTTTTGATGCATGCTAGGCATTCATATATCCAATTCATGACAGCAAACCCGAGGCTTATAGAGACACCCGCAAATAAAATAACACTGGGAGATCGCAATCCGAAAGCCAATCACATTACTCTCTAGCCAAGGAGTACAAAGCAGGTAACTTGGGTCAATTCACCTCATTTTCACTGAAAGTAGTTTTGCAATTGTTTCACAGACATATTTTTTGCAACCTCTTTTCTGCCTGAAGAAAAGTTATTACAACAGAACAGGTTGCAACAACTAGAATAGCTGAAGGATGCTTCAATCATGGCCCAAAAGAAAGCAACAAAACATCTACAGAACCACCATTAATCCACTGGCGACTATCGCATGAATGAAACCACGTGCGCTGAACACCTAGGGGAGTTGGACAGGAGAAGATCAATAACCTAAGCTCAAGGAACAAAAGTAATCGGG
>JAAESD010000374.1 GCA_024229695.1 bacterium | reverse complement strand
GCTTGAGCTCCTGACCAGAAAGGTACTGCTTTTTCAGCAAAATCTCTCTGTGATGCCCAAACTTCAGCAAAGAATGCATTCTCGTCAGCATTCTTTTGAAGTGTTGCATTCGCAGCAGCCATAAACTCTACGAAGTAGTCATCAGGCGTATCCATTAGCTGAACGCCTTGCTCTAACAAGTCTGCCATTGCAATACCGTTTGCATAGATACGGTTAGACATTGAGTCAAGTCTTGACGCTCTTGCAGCAACATGTATAGCGCGTTGGTCACGTGCAGAAATCTCATTCCATCTGTCACCGTTGATATACATATCAGCATTCACAACGTTCTGGTGAAGTCCTTGCAAGTAGTAGTACTTAAGAACTTTCTGGAAACCAAAGTCTCTGTCTGGCTCTGGGCAGCACCACTCTGCTGCGTCAATTACGCCTTTCTCAAGTGCTGGAAGAATATCACCGCCACCCATAGCTACAGCTGCGACACCAATATCCTTATAGGTTTGACCTGGGATTCCTGGAGGTGCACGGAATCTAAGTTTACGGAAGTCATCCATACTGTTGATTGGCTCTTTGAACCAGCCTAAAGCTTCTGGACCAACTGGTTGAAGGATCAAACCATGAACGTTCAAGTCCATTTCATCCCACAAACGATCGTAGAGCTCTTTACCGCCCGCACTATGGAACCATGAGAGCCATGCAATATTATCAATACCGAGGCCTGCTCCAGCAATTGGAGAACCAAACAGCATTGCTGCAGGGTGCTTACCAGACCAGTAGTGAGTCCATGCAAATCCACCATCAATTAATCCTGCGTCAACTGCGTCAATAAGATCAGAGTTAGGAACAACAGAACCACCCGGAAGAACTTCAATTGTTACTCTGCCATCTGTCAATGCAGCGACATCTTCCGCAAAATCTCTAACGTAGCCAACTTCACTACCTGT
>JAAESD010000373.1 GCA_024229695.1 bacterium | reverse complement strand
CATCGTGTAGCTTTTCCCGTCAATTAATAATAATTTAGAAAGCGTGCTTCCAAGAGATATTATATTAGACTTAAGTCTAGCATCTGAATTAACGGTTAAATCTCCTCCAAGAGTTGCAGAACCATCATAGTTAACAACAAATGCATTAGATGGATTAGCTCCAGCATCACCAGTAGAAGAATCAATATCTCCATTTCCAACAACAAATGCTACACCAGCAGCAGTACCAGTATAAGTACCGTCAGCATAGTAATATGAATTAGCATCAGTATCACCAATTCCCGCAGCATTATTTACTCCTACTGCAAGCATCCCTAAGTTGTCTGCAGTTGTTCCAAAGCCCATTGAAGTGGCAGCTTGGTTTGTTGCAGAGGTGTGTCTGTTAAGAGCCATTGAAGCATCAGCAGAAGCAACATTATATTTACCCATAGCTGTTGCACTTCCTCCAGTTCCAACATCACCACTTGTGTCTCCAGCAACATTTTGATATCCAGAAGTAAAGTTAGTTGTTCCCCAAGCAACATTTTCTTGTCCTAAAGCAACAGAGCCGTCACCAGCTGAATGGTTTTTAAATCCTACAGCAACTGTGCTAGCACCATGCGCCCAGTTTTCTTTTCCAAGAGCTATAGATGAATCTCCTGTAGCATAATTATAATTTCCTAATGAAACAGAAGCTTGACCACTAGCGGTATTTCTAAATCCTGTTGCCGTAGAAATATTTCCAATAGCTCTAGAGGCCCATCCCGCAGAAAATTGACCTACATTGCCACCATCAATACCACCTGCAGCCCCAACTTGAGGTCCAGCAATAGTATTGAATCCAAGAGAAGCAGATCCAAGGCCAGAGGCTCTATTATAGGCATTGGCAGCAAAAGATCCCCATCCTACAGCGCCCATACCAGTATGGATTAAAGTCCAGTTTCCATCCCCTTGATTATATATAGGATGCCCTGATTCAGTAAACCCACCATGATTTTGAGCTGCTTGTTCAGGAGTCTTTTCAGAGACTGTTAAATCTACACTCCAGTCTCCTGGATTTCCAAAGGCATCATTAGAATTTCCATTTCCATTTCTCGATGCACCACGAACAGACGAGGCATATATTTTACCATTATAAGGATTGCCACTACCATCTTCTACAAAAACT
>JAAESD010000372.1 GCA_024229695.1 bacterium | reverse complement strand
CTGCTTTGTCCAGGTTTACATACTGACTAAAAAACCCGGCACCACCAGCTATGTCTAGTGTACCTTCCTCGTCGGAAGGGGCGACAAAGGATTTACCCTTTGCCGCCTCTTTCTTCCTCTTTACTTCATATCCAAATAATTCTGCCATACATCTATTTATACAAATTTAAACAGAACTATTTAAACTGAACCACCTCCTAAGCCGGATGTCATGTAATTGTATCGGAAAGTAATACCGAACTCCTGAACAGCATCATTGTTATCGTAAGCTAAGTCGATTGGATCAACTGCAACCGGCCAGCACTGATATAGAGTATATTCGTTGATTGTAGCTTCGTTACGATCCATCTGACGAACTACAGCCTCACCGTAATATTGCTCTGGTGATGTTGCACCAGTGCTTACGGAACCCATATTCATAATTAGATTTGACCACTGCTCCATCTGACCGCGAATACCAAATGCTGCGTCACTATAAACAGTAACAGTCCAAGGATCAAAAACCCTTTCTCCTGCAACATAAATCTGACGACCACGATAAGGTACAGCTACTTCACCGATTGTCTGGTTAGGGATCTGAGCAGAACGACACAGAAATGTAAACAAGTCTGATACGCCTACAGGTCCACCAGTAATACTAACCTCAAATTGGTTGGAACGAGAACCACCACCAGCAAGGCGTTGAACAAATGTATTTAAATTAGCCATTTTTCATTACCTCCTTATGCTCGACCAACTACTTCACTGAAGTCAACTCCAGTTCGTGTTGCGATGAATGTTAGTGTTACAAAGTTGATTGACCTTGCTGGTTTGATGTAGAAATCAGCTCGGAACTCATTGTTATCAATGACCTGACCTGTGTTGTTTGTTTCGTCACAAACTACCAGGAAGTCGATGATACCACGACGAGACTGAACATCACGCAAGTATGGATCAACCATTGCTTTGAAGCTGTCGCGAGTAAACTGATCGTTGAACTCAAAGAGCACAGACCGAGCAGCAACCTTGATTGCTTCTTCGATTGTAAGGAACAACCGACGAACATTGATACGACTGAAAGCACTGTTT
>JAAESD010000371.1 GCA_024229695.1 bacterium | reverse complement strand
GTCTGATAGCCACTATAACGGCTGAAGATATCATCCTCTAGAGCAGCCGATTTAATGGATTCAATTTCTCTTACAGCACCAACTATCACCGCACCTGTTTTAGCTGAATCCTTGCTTATCTGAAGACTAGCATCATTCAAAAATCTTAAATTAAAACTAACCACCACTGCATTTATACCGGTAGTCAAAAACACAATCAAGCCGAGTATCGGACTGTACAAAAGGGTAAGAACTAAGTAGAAGAAAAGAAGAGTCAATCCAGTAAAGAATGGTATTAATCTACTGGCTATAAAATCAGATATCTCATTGTTATACTGCATTCTCAAAGCAATATCTCCGGAATAGCGTTGTGCGAAGAACCTCTCTGGGAGAGACAAAACATGACGTTCAAATTGTGCGGCAAAACGTCTAGTCAGTCGTTTCTCAAGAGACCTTGAACTCATCAACTGAAGCTGTTGCACAATGGCTTGAAATATAACCGTAAATGACATCGCCCAAAGCATGGGTTTAAGCCATTGAACCATCTGATTTTGAATGAACTCGTCCATATAAATCTGCATATATATAGGCATCACAAGCTGAGGCAGGATAAGCAAAAGCCCTGCCAACAGAATAAATAGCAAGGTCAGCTTCTCTGTAGCCATGCGACGCAATACTATTGGCCAAACCGAAGGCCTACGCCCTCCTCTTTGAAACTCATCAGCAGGGTTAAAACCAAGGGCAATTCCCGTGTAGCTAGTATCAAATTCATCCGCAGAGACAGATCTAGGACCAAGAGCAGGGTCATTCAGCATTATGCGATCGCCAACAAAACCCTCTAGGACAAGAAAATGATTGAATTCCCAGAAGAGAATCACCGGTAATTTCATAGATTTAAGAGCCAATAGTCCCTTCTTATAACCTTTACCATCAAGGGCAAGATTCTTAGCAGCCAACAAAAGATTAGCGGCATCACTTCCATCCCGGGAAACGCCACACAGCTCACGCAATTGAGTTAATGGCACATACTTGCCAAAATACTGAAGTATAATACTTAATGATGCAGCACCACATTCAGTATTTTCCATTTGCAATACTGTGGGTGTTCTCACCCAACTGCCATCTAATTGAGAAGTCTGAGTGGCCCAGGTCTGCCTGATTTCATTCCAGAGATTCATAAGTCTTTCTCAGCAAGAATCAATAGACACCACTCAGATCTCTGAGCAGTGGAATGACATAACTTATCGGAGCTCTTTCCTCAACGATAACGCTAACATTAGTTGTCGTTCCAGGACTCAGTTGCAGGTCTGGTCCATTACCTCCACCCCAGTCATAGCCACTAATAGTGTTGTCATCTCGTTTCAAGGAAGTGCTCACTTCGATGAGAGGTAGGCCACGCTGATTGATGCTATTAACTGTGGCATCATTTCCCAACCGAAGAGTCAAAGCAGCCTGACTTATCGGCAATGGGCGTACATCAGTGATCACGCCTTGAATGCCACCATGGCGCTGGGGTTTTGTGGTAGTAGGAGTAACTCTTACTGGTTGGCCTAGCTTAAGGCGTTTGCCATCCTTGGCAGCAAAAAATCCCAAGCTCTGAAGTTTGTGACTGTCATTAGCTGCATTAAATTCAAAAAGAGTTGTCGCCGGCTGGACAAGTTGACCAATTTGAACATGACGTCCAATAATGCAACCATCCTCAGCTGCTTTTATAGTCGCTGTTTTGCTAATTTCTTGCTTGATTTTTGCAAGCATGACTCGTTGTTGATGAATATTTTGATTGCGGCGGTTATCTTCTACATCAATTTGGCCTTCTAGAGCTTTCATTTCTTGTTCTCGAAGCTCTAAATCAATGATACTAATAGCACCACCAGAGGCTGCTTCTTGCCAACGTTTCAACTCCCTTTGCTTAAGTTTGAGACGTTGATTAGCATGACGGTGTTCAGTTGCATCATCAGCAATAAGTTGTTTCAAAATATCTTCACCCTTTTCCTGCTCCAACTGCAATTGAACAGGCTCAATCACAGCTAGTGTTTCGCCCTTGACGAAACATTTTCCAGGCTCTACCTGCATGCTCTTTACTCTGCCAAAGGTTTCAGCTTGCGTTAAATGCATGGTATTGGGTGTTGTCAACACGCCATTGCCTTGAATGCGAACTGGGATACGACCAAAAACAGACCATAGAACAAGGTATCCACTAAAACTCAGCAGCCCGATTAACAATGCCCAATGGCTAGAGCGCAACAATTGCATTGGCTGGTCTAACTGTTCAGGAGTATTGAGAGAATCAAGTGCTTTTTTTCGAAATAGTGACATGACTCATTAAAGGGGGAGAAAAGATGAATTCAAAGTGGTATGGGTTAGACCATCTGTCGTTTCATTAGGTCGGAAAAAAGGCCATCATTCTGCATCAAATCATCAAATTTACCTGCCTGCTTAACCTGGCCAGATTCCAAAACATAAATATAGTCAGCATTACTGATAGTACTCAACCTATGTGCAACTGCGATTCTAGTAATTGCCATGGCATGCAGACTTTCAGTAACCATTCTCTGTGTTCGATTATCAAGTGCACTTGTCGCTTCATCAAATATTAAAATCTTAGGGTCTCTTACTAAAGCTCGTGCGATACATAATCTTTGTCGTTGACCACCTGACAGCGAACCACCACCCTCGGGTAAGACAGTTTGCATTCCCATAGGCATCTCACGAATATCATCAGCTATTGCAACTTGTTCAGCTGCTTGCCAGGCTTGCTCTTGAGTGATCAGACTACCTCCAGCAATAGACTCAAATATGGTGCCAGACATAATGCTTGCATTCTGCATTACGGTTCCAATCTGTTGTCGTATTCGATCCTTGCGAAGTCCCTTCAACGGTTGTCCATCAAAACGAACTGTGCCTTCCTCAGGATCACCAAAACCCAATAACATTCGTACAAGTGTGCTTTTCCCAGACCCTGAAGGTCCGACGATGGCAATAAATTCTCCAGGCCTCGCTTGAATGCTTACATGATCGAGAGTAAGTGGATGAGATCGTTCATAGCGATAACTAACTCGGTCAAGTGATATACCTCCACGTAATTGGCCTGGATCTACCAAATCTTCAACAACTTCAGGAGTAGCCTCAAGAATCGGCCTAGCACGCTGGTAAATGATAGGCATATCAAATGCTCCTACAAACAAATTAGCCATGCTGGCCATAGACCCTATAAACGTTCCAAATGCGGAAAAGAAACCTAACAATTCCCCGATGTTAGGACTATTCAGCCCCGGATTCTGTGTCGCCTCAGATGCGAGCCTTGTAATAACAATAAATAAAAGTAGTTGGCCTAAATTAGGTATTATGCTTTGAAGCAATACAGAAACAGCTTCCTTTGCATCTCTAAGCTGTTGAATGGTAGTTATACGCCTGAAGCAATCTCCCCACCAATGAGCAGCAGCTGCCTCCGCTCCAGCAAGTCTTAATTTCGAAACAGAGCTAATCAGCTCTAAATTACGAGTTTGTGCACCACCAGCAACAATTTGCTGCTTACGAACAAGTGCCCTCGACTGCAATCCCACAATTGCGGTAGGAACCATCAGCATTAAGGCAACAATAAAAGCAAGTACTGTCAACTTCACGCTAATCTTAAGCATGAAAAGCACATAAATACTCGTAAGTGCAGCCTTCAACAGGCCTCCTTCTAGCAGAGTTTGAATTTCATTTCTTAATTGCTCTAAAGCGCCGAAACGCATCTGGATATCACCAAAAGTATATTTTCGGAAAAAGTCTGTTGACAGACTTAGCATACGATTCATCGCTGCAAACTGAGAGCGCACAGCACCTCTTTGCTGAGCAAGTTGTAAAGAACGGCCTTGAGTCCATTCGATAGTTACCCTCGTCAGACCTGCAATACAAAGGATTCCGGCCATCTGTAAAAGCAGGCCGAGATCCTGATCTGGCAAAGCCTGATTAGTGATTATGGTGTTAAAAGTTGGCGTGAGCAAAGACAATAAGGTTCCAATCAGCATTACAGCCGTGGCAATTCGAAAACCTCCACTTAGAACACCAAGAGTTCCACCCATTATCAGACCAGTAGCCCCCATGCCAAAGATCCACCTTGCTGCGCCAACATCCTTACCAATGGAGAGCAGAAAGCCCAAGGCAAGGCCCATTAACAGTCCACCAATAATGAAAGTTTCAGTATTTTTCGGTTGGCCATAAGCAAACCTCAACAAACCAATAGTTGTAAGATCCTGTTCACGGAAACCTGGATTAACACTAAACATGCTTGGATTGAGCTGATCTAAGATCTGATTACAATCCTGAATAGGTAGCGGGTCTTTCATTACACCCGGTTGCCATACTTTATAGCCGTTACTTTCAGAAAGTAGAACTACTGGTGATTGTTGGTTATCAACTAGAAATCCGATAAGGTGACCACAATCGTTATCCAATGAAAACTCTGTTAGAAGTACTTCCCGGTAAACGAAGCCACTGCAACTAAGAATGCTGAGCAGTCTTTGCCTGGAGTCAGTAGGCTCTAACTTAGGCCGGATCAAGGGTCGATCCAAGCGCTTAGCAATGAGTTGAACCCCAGAAAGCAACCGGTCTTCTATTTGATCATCAAGGCTAAGGCCATTAGACGTTGATTCTTGAATCAAATTAAGCTGACTTGGTTGATCAGCTTCAAAAGATAAAAATAATCGTCGTTCCGCCAGATCATCTATAGCTTCAAAGCTAACATTTTGAGTTTTCTGCTGCTCCAACTGTTGCAAAATAAGTGAGTAAATCTGCTGAATAAATTCAGCCATTCCAGTCTCATATGTTTGACTAGAGGACATGGTCAACTGTTTGCTTTCGATATCTAAATTCTGTTTAATTACACTTTGCATAAGTGAGAACCAGGTCTGATAGCCTCCTCCTTGATTGTCTAGTCCGTCTATTCTCTCAAGAGTAATGAGTTTGATAACCTTCAATTGAAGCTTAAGATAAGGATTACTTACAGAAAGGGCAGGAATCGTCTCTCCAGCTTTAAAGCTAAGCACGCCACGCCTTTGCAACACGGTGCCTGCTTGATTGCTTAACTCAGCAACCACAACCATCTCGCCTTGTAGAACCTTAAAGGGTTTTGTAGGCCAGGGAGTGTATTGGCCAATGGGATAGGTAAGTCGCGACATCAATTGGCACCATCGAAAGTCGTTGCTGTTTTATTCTGAAATTGTTTACACAGCCAATCAAAACGACAGCCAGCTGTTGTGATGCCTGAGAGCATCTCGAAGTCAATAACATCATCAGTACCATTCTGTTCGCTATCTATTTCTTGTTGCTGACTGCGGTAAGCCAATCCCATGCTTGTAA
This sequence comes from bacterium, assembly GCA_024229695.1. Classification (GTDB taxonomy): domain Bacteria; phylum Krumholzibacteriota; class Krumholzibacteriia; order LZORAL124-64-63; family LZORAL124-64-63; genus JABIBH01. The sequence goes on along the minus strand of JAAESD010000371.1, from coordinate 190 downwards.
GCTGATCGCGGCCTCGTTGCGACAACATGCGAGCCATCCCTCTATAAAAGCGCATACCAAATCCTGAATTGGATTGAATATTCTCATCAAGGGTAATTTTATTGATGCCGATAGCTTCCATACCAGAGATTGCTCTTACGGTTGCAGTGGTGTAGCTATTTTGTCTATTCACCATAGACATTTCACCAAG
>JAAESD010000370.1 GCA_024229695.1 bacterium | reverse complement strand
TGTTTTTTAAACTCTACAAAGATGCTCGATCCATAGGAGGTGCGAAGATAGCGGTGATCGGCCCAGGAACTCAAAAAAAAGTTCAGCATTATCATCTCTCAGTGGATTTAGTTCCAGATGAATATGTTGCTGAGGGTTTACTAAAGAAACTGATGGATGAAAGTGTTGAGAATGAAACTGTTTTGCTGGTTCGCCCTTCTGTTGCCAGAGATGTAATTTCTGATGGGTTGATTGAAGCTGGTGCAATTGTTGATGAAGCGATCGCTTACCAGACCGTATCTGAGTCAGAAGATCCTACTGGTGCGGTTGAAAGGTTTCGGGCTGGAGACACTGATCTCATCACTTTTACCAGTTCAAGCACTGTAGAAAGTTTTTTGGATATGGATTTACCAATTCCAGAGCACTTAATAATTGCTAGTATCGGACCAATTACTTCAGAGACCTTGCAATCTGCCGGGTTGCAGGTTGATATAGAGGCTAAGGAATCGAATATTCCTGGACTTGTTTCAGCGATAGAGGATTACTTTACCGAGCTTGCCGAAGATTAAATTTTCCAATGCAAATTGGATGTCTATTCAGCGGCAACTGATTCGACAGTTTCTTCTGCCACAGCGGTCGTTACTTCAGGAGCTGCTTCTTCTTCCTTATTGGTGTTGCCTCGTTTAAATACTTGAAGATTTGCTCTAAATCGCATGCGCGATTTTTTTGCTGCTGTACGTTGTTTGCGTCGATAGCGCTGGAAGGGAGTCTCAAAGGCCCGGAGTCGGCGCATTTCATCCATGATTCCTTCAGCCTCAAGCTTATTCTTTAAACGTTTGAGAGCTCGGTCCACAGATTCACCTTTGTTTACTTCTACTTCTGGCATATGTATTTTATTGATTAATAAATCGTCCTATTTTAGGGGGGCTGAATTTAGCGGTTAAGTCCCGATCAGTCAAGCGTGGTTGTAGGTTGTTGTTGTTGCTGAACTAATGTCATCCTGATCGGCATCCAGAATTTCACGCCGTAAATTAACTTTTTGCTTCTTTGCCCACCAATAAACAATAGGTGAG
>JAAESD010000369.1 GCA_024229695.1 bacterium | reverse complement strand
GCTCATTGGATTTTCCTCGGCGCGGGTCCGAGGTACGGAATTTAGTGCAAATCTGAGATGAAAAGTCTTAAGTAATTGAGGATAGCGGGAAACCACATCACCAAAAGCTTATTCAATCAGCTGGAATTGTAACATAATGCGCTTTTATTGTCACCCCTATATAGGATTGATATTTCATGTTTTTTGGGTTATGCTGAGATAAATAGGAGGTACTGACTATGCGATACTTGTTAGTTCTTATGCTTTTGGCAATACCTTGTTTTGCTCAATTAGACTGCCTTGACTCGTTCCAGACATCGATTTCCGGATCTTCACTGACAGTCGACCATTTTGAAGCCGTTTATAACTGCTGCTCTATCATCACGATAGCTGAAGATCTCCAAGGGAACACACTTACAATAACTGAAGAAGAAATTCCACCATATTGCTGGTGTGTGTGTTGTTTTACAATTTCAACTACCATTGAAGACTTACCACCCGGTGAACTTGTTGTGAATGTGCAGTATTTTGACCTTGGTGTATGGGAAGTTTGGAGTACGACAGTAATAATTCCAGATATTGGTCAATCAGGGTCAGGATTACTCACTGATTTATGGAAATCTGACTGTGGAGTAACTGCAGTTGATGATCCAATCAAAAGCTGGGGCTCGATTAAAGCTCTGTATCGTTGAAATATTCGGTGATTCTTGCAGATATCAGGTCACGCACTGTCCTGAACTGGTTTAGTACATCTTCCTCTGATCCTGTTGCTGCTGCTGGGTCGAAAAACCCCCAATGAATTCTATTTCCAGGAAAAGCCGGGCATGTTGTATCGGCATGGTCACATAAAGTAATTATCAGGTCAAAGTCGATGTCCAACTCATCAACTGTTTTGGAAATTTGAGTCTTAATTGAAATCCCAGCCTCTTCCATTACTTGCAATGCCAGAGGATTTATTCCATGTTTTTCAATGCCTGCAGAATATATCTGTACTCCATCAGGAGCTACATTTTTGGCAAAACCTTCTGCCATCTGGCTTCGGCATGAATTCCCTGTGCAAAGAAAAAGAATATTGAACATCTTGTAACCTTTAGTTAAGCAGTTTCGCAACTGTGCATACTTGACTATTCACAGCTAGTTAAGTATAGTTACGGGTTGAATGTTTGACCACCAACCTTTGAGGAAATAATGAAATACCTTGTCCTGTTCTCATTTGTTATGCTATCGATTTTCGCTCTGACTTCCTGCGAGAATGAAGCACCTGTTGGCAAGCTTACTGTCACAGCTCTGCCAGGTAGCTATGAAATAATTATCGATAACGAACCAACAGGTTTTTTCACACCTCATTCATTCATGTTACCCATGGGCGCACACACTATTCTTGTAAATGCTGAAGGCCTGGAATTTGCCCCCGCGCTTGAAGAAATAGTTATCGATACAAGCCCTCTGGATATTGAGTTCAGGCAGATGGATTCACTATTTGTCGACTCCAACCCTCAAGGCGCTGTTGTAACTGTCAATGCAAGAGCAGCTCTTGATGATCCAATTTTAACACCGGTTACTCTGGATTTTCCTGTTGGCGACTATACTATTTCAGTTACAACTTACGGTTATAGTACTGAAACTGCCGACATAACTCTAACTGGTGACGGTTCTGCATCGCTCTCATTTGAACTTGAATACTTGTTAAGCGGAGAATTGTTTGTCGACTCAAATCCTCAAGGTGCGGCAATCACTTTGGACTCCGAACTAACAGGTGAAGTTACTCCATTTACTTTCACAACAACTGCAGAAATGCATGAAGTTTATGTTTTCCTGGAAGGCTACGAACTACCTGAAGCACAACAAGTTGTTGTTCCTGGAGAAAGCAGTGTAACTGCATATTTTGAGCTACAAGTCTTGATGGAAGAGCCTCAAAAATTTGTTCTGCTTGAAGGCTTTTCAAATGTCAACTGTTTAGGCTGTGGAGAATCGAATGAAAATATTCATCATCTGTTAACAACACCAGGATATGAGAATGTTGCCCTGATTAAGTATGCAACAAACTGGCCAGCACCTAATGACCCACATTATCTGGCTAACCCTTCTGACAATACAGACAGGCTAAATTTCTACCAACCTACTCACCTGCCAACCTGGGGTATTCCAACTGTGATGGTTGATGGCGTCAGGTCAGGTAGTGCTGGAGCTCCTTATGACCTTGCTGGCTTGACTGCTTTGGTTGACCAACAGCTTGCTGAAACTCCCGGATTCACTATTGATGTCGATGCCGATTTTTCCGGTGGCACAATACCTGTAACAGTTACTTTGACTGCAGCACATGACATACCTGCCAATGAAAATGCAGTCCTCCGCGTTGCTCTCTGTGAAAATCCAATCAACTATGATGAGCCACCAGGAACTGAGGGTGAGACTGAATTCCATTGGGTTATGCGTGAGTTCGAGCTTGTTTCTGAGTCACCACTTCCGCTGAGTGCTGGCGTTCCTGTTGAATTTATGGTACAATTTAGTAGTAACTCTGTTTGGGTTACCGAGAATATGATTGCAGTAGCTTTTGTTCAGGACGATAGTCAGATTGATCCTGAGCTTGGCAGTGTTATGCAGACTGGCTTCAGTGCCACCCCCGCCCTGTTTTACATTAATTCAAATGCATCCTTTGAAAGGGGCTCCGAGTGAACCGTTTTATTCCTATCATCCTAATTGTGTTGATTGCAACATCTGTTTTTGCAGCACCTCGAGTTGTGCTGTTAGAATCGTTTACAAATGTCGCCTGTGGACCATGTGCAGAAGCTAATCCTGTAACTCAAAAGTATATCAGTAATACCAGCAGACAACAGGTTTTGAATGTTCAGTACCATGTGAACTGGCCAAGCCCCAGTGACCCTTTTTATGTAACCAACCCAACCGATCTTGCAGGCAGAACATCATACTACGGAATAAGCTCTGTTCCTGATTTGGTTTGCGATGGCGATAACGGCCCTCCACCCGGAAATTCCAACTCACTTATTGATGCTGTTAGCGCACGTCGTTTACTCACATCGAATTATACTATTTCCATTAACCAATCAATTGCTGGAAGTACTCTTGATGCTGAGGTAACCGTTACTGCTGAAAATGCATCTGGTGCAAATGAGAAGTTGCGTGTTGCACTTGTTGAAAAGTTTGTTCACTACGCTTCACCTCCTGGCCCTAATGGAGAAACTGATTTTTACTGGTCGGTTCGTGATTTGCTCCCAAGTTACCACGGTACAAATGTAAATCTCAGTGCAGGACAAAGCTGGACTTACGACAGGTCTACCACTCTGGATGGTTCCTGGGATACATCAGAGCTGTATGTTATTGCCTGGATTCAGAACGATACAACTAAAGAAGTTCTCCAAGCAGGATCATCTATACCTGTAGAGCCTTACGAGTTTGCAAATGACTCTCCTTACAGAGCTGCAATAACTCCATTCGACGAAACCAAAGCTTACCACACAACTCTATATAATCTTGGTGAGAATTCCGATATTTACGACATCCATATTGACAGAGATATCCCTGCATCCTGGTTAGCTTCAATTTGCGTAGGCACTCAGTGCTACCCTTCCCATGTCAACGATGTCACTGCGGAAGTTGGACCTGGCGAGTCTATTGAGTGGATAATGGATGTAACACCTTATGTCGATAATTATACTGGAGTTTTAACTATTACCGTTACTAGCCAGGGTGACCCGACATTGAGTGAAGTAATTACACTTACGTCAATGACTCCAAGTGAACCTGTACTTCTGGTTGATGCTGACGGTGGCCACAACTATGAGACATATCACCAGACTGCATTGAACAACTCTGATTTTGGCCATCAAACATGGGACAGAGCCAATCTTGGAGCACTTGATGCAACTTCATATTCTCACTTCCAGGCTGTTGTCTGGATTGCCGGATTGCAGTATCCAACACTGGTTGAAAGTGACCGTACTGCACTTGCGGGCTACCTTGATGGTGGCGGTAAAATGTTTATCAACGGTCAGGATATCGGCTGGGATCTTTGTTATACAGGTAGTAGTAACTACTCACCTGAAGCTGTCGCCTGGTATGAAAATTATCTAGGTGCAGATTATGTTGCTGATGATGTTTCTTCAGCTACACTCAATGGTGTTGTCGGTGACCCGATTGCAGACGGCCTGAGCTTGACTATAACTGGTGGCGATGGCGCAAGTAACCAGAGTTATCCAAGTCGTATTGCTCCAATCAATGGCAGCTCTACAATTTTCCAATACCACAATGGTCAAGATGCAGCAGTTAAAAAAGCTACTTACGTTTACAGAACTGTTTACCTTGCATTTGGTTTTGAAGGAATCAACAACCAGACTGATCGTGATGCAGTAATGCAGAATGTTGTCTACTGGTTGATAAATGGTGATGGCGTAACTTCTGTTGACAGCCCAAAACCATTCCTTGCAACTGCACCTGTTGCAGCTCCCAACCCATTCAACCCTGCAACTGAGGTCAGTTTCACAATTGGTGGCAATGGTTCAATCCATACTACAGTTGAAATATTTGACACAATGGGTCGCATGGTCAAAACTCTCTGGGACGGTGACTTAACTAATGGCCTCCAGGTTTTAAACTGGGACGGTAGAAACGATAATGGTTCAGCTGTTGCCAGTGGAGCTTATCTGGCTCGAGTAAAAACCAGTGATGATATACAATCAGTGAAGATGATGCTGGCTAAATAATCGGCATTATGGATATAATAAAAGGGAGGCTCATCTGGGCCTCCCTGATTTTTGTCAATTTAACGCGGAGTAAATCATGAAACAGATTTTGTGTTTGCTGGCTATCGTTTTAATCAGCTCTACTGCAGTTGCACAATACTCAGTCCCTGAGTGGAGTCTACCTGATGTCGATGGCAACCAAACCAGCTTTCATAACGCTTTAGGCAATGGACCAGTTCTTGTTTCTTACTGGGCACTGTGGTGTGGGCCATGCTTGAAAGAGCTTCCTCACTTGAATGAAATTGCCAGTGAATTTACCGATGAATTAACAGTCATTGCGATCAACACTGACACCTCAAGATCAGTTCATAAAGTTGCTCCTTTTCTAGCGACTAAAGGCTATAACAACATGACCATTGTCTGTGATACTTCCGGTGATGTGCAACGTAAGATGCAGGTCCCTGGTGCTTTGCCTTTTCTGGTTTTGTATGATTCTTCAGGTAATGAAGTATATAGACATACTGGTTATCGTGAGGGTGATGCAATTGTACTGCATGAAGAAATCACCAAATTATTGGCCAGTGATCAAAATACTGAAGTTTCTGCATCGGGACAGCTACAAGTTTCTCATCATCTTGAATATTCCTACAGCAAAGACCTTTACATGTTTGCGGCGGAGAACTGGATTGATCTTTCATATACTGCCAACGGTTTTCAGTATGGAGCATTGATAAATTCACAGCAGCCAAGTGAAGAAGGCATCAAAGACAACTCGCTTCTCCATGAATTTGTTGAGTACAATGCTGACAAGTATTCAGTTCGTGCTGGCCATTTCTACGGTATGTTTGGCAGAGGGCTACTCTTTTCTGCCTATGAAAACAGAGCTATTCGCGTTGACTCTGTTCTTAAGGGAGCCATTGCTTCCGGTAATCTTTACGGTTTGAAAGCAACTGCTTTTACAGGCTCACCATCTGCCCTGGAAACCGACATTGAAGGTGTCGATTTTGAATACAATTTAGGAAAGCCTCTCACTGCTGGATTCAGTAGACTGAGCTGGGACGACGAGTGGGCTCGAAGTGGCAGACTCAATGGAGTTATCCCTCACATGAGCTACTATGTCGAGTATGGCATCAAACGCAACGACAGCATGGAAAACTATGACGATGGCACAGCTTTCTATGCAGGCATCAATTTGAACTACGGAAGTTTTGGTTTATCGGTTGAAGGCAAGGATTATGAAAACTTCCGCATTCTGAATCGTGCCGATGGAAAAGTTGCGCTGAACAATGGACCATCGCTGACTCGTGAACATCTTTATTCACTGCCAAACAGATATCCTTTGAACCAGAACATGGACGATGAACTTGGTACTCAAATCGAATTGACATGGGATGGGTCCAATGGTTGGAGCGCTCTTGTCAATGCATCGCGTATTTTGTCCCATGGAGAATTGGAGCTGAGCGATTTGCTGTCAGACCCAACTGGTGACTTCGGGAGCCAGCTGAAGTTTGAAGAATTTTACGCTCACATCGAGCAGGAAAAAATGGGTCCGTTCCACTGGCGTGCAGCTTATCACTATGCTGAAAGTGAAGGCAAAAATCTGTATGCAGGAATTGGTGAACTGATCTGGAACATGAACAGTACCCAATCGTGGACTTTTAAAGGTGAACAACAATTTGTTGAACTGAGCAGTAATGAAAACTATGACCTCGGTTCATTCAATCAGCAATTTATGCTGGTCGAATTCAACCAGGCTCCTCACTGGGCAATTTCCGGTATTCTTGAGTTAAATGATTTACATGAAGAACAGTTGGCTTTTGTTCAGGAAAAAGAAGGCCCCTTCCCTGCAGCTCAGGTAAGTTACGTATCCGACAACGGTGCACTATTTACGCTTTGGGCTGGTCAACGCCAGGCAGGATATCTCTGTGCTGGTGGTGTATGTAAAATCGAACCGGCATTTGAAGGTGTTGAGTTGACCGCTACTTTCAAATATTAAAACATTGCTTCTACCCCGATCAGCTGAGCTGGTCGGGGTTTTTTATTTTACCATCGATATTATATGCAGGTTTGATACTGAACGGTGCGCCAACATCAATACAAAAAGTCTCACAATTTCCACACTCGTTACATAGATCGGTCACACAGATATACTGATACTTTTTAGTCAGCTTATCTTGCATATTTTCCGGAGTCTCAATTCTGGACATTGCATTATTCGGACAAACTGCCACACACAAATTGCAACTGCTGCAATCCCAGAGCTCCAGTTTTTTATCTCCTTTTTTCGGTAGCTTGCTGTTGTTGTCAAAGTGATAGAACTGCATGTCGAGCTCATCAATATATCGGTCCGCGCTGCTACACTGCTGAACCCATTGCTCAATAGTTTTGCACCCGGCTTTTTTCATATCGATCTGTAACTGCTTCAACATTTTTGTGCCGTTTGCATATCCACCAGGTTTCAACCAGTCACTGCAAACTGTTACCGGAGATAATCCAAGACCGACAGTTGCTGAAAAGTTTTCCGTTGTGACACCTGCGGAAAAAGCGATCGGAATATGGGGAATCTTTGCTTCAAGAATTGCCAGAAGCTTTACAGCCAGAACGTGCAGCGGTGCCCCTGACATATAAGCCAGTTCGCCCGGTAACAGATTACGAATATTATTTACAACCAGTGTGTTAGTCAGCTTGATTCCAAACTGCCTGCCACTGTCTGTTGCATATTTATGGAGCTCTTGAATCAGATCGACAGCACGTGACATCTGCATGTCATCAACAAAAGCTGAGGGCACCAACTCAATTGTTTTATAGCCAAGCTGGTTATTTACAATGTCGGAAACTGTTTCATGTCCAAGCAGAGTTGGATTCAGTTTGACTGTCACATCAAGCCCGTGATTTGCCATCAAGTGTTTAACAATGTCTTCCACTTCGTCAGGCGGGCAGCCGTGGAAAGTTGAAATGGTTGCAGTTGTAACAATTTCCCGATTGAATTTATGGTCGCGGAACTGTGCAGGAAGCTCTGCCCGAAGTTTTTCAATCTCAGCGTCTGCATCGCGCAGGTTATCAATGAAATCCGATACCTGTGGAGATTGTATTCCCTTCAAATCATAACCGACAGAAAGTTCAAAAACATGACTCCCTGTGTCACCCAGAATTTCCAGAAGAGGTGGATATTGCTTGAGATATTCAATGGCCATCGATGCCATGACATACTGCTGAAGCGATTGCTTTAGCTTGAATTCCTGGCTCCACTCGACATTGTAGCCAACTGTTTCCATATCGATACAAGGTCGCCCGATTTCCAGTTCATCCAGAATCTGTACAGTTTTCAGTTCAAAAGTTCTGGAACCACAAAGCCATGCCATAATAATATTTTGGGCCATTTGAGTATGTGGACCAGCTGCAGGACCAACAGGAGTTGCGACTTTATGCCCCATTACTTCAATCGATAAATCGAGCTCAGGGTCTGCTTTAAAAAACTTGGAAACAGGAATGTCGAAAATTCTTTTATCCTGCTCAAGTTCGGTTGTGATCCTGTTTAAAAGTTGTGTTAATGAATAAGGTTTCAACGATTACTCCAGTGTATCACGAGATGGGAAAAGTGTTTTGAGTTCATCAAAACTATCGATTGTCAGATCCGGGCCAGCTGACTTCATAATGCCAGGAGCAACAAGTCCATAAGTACAGCCAACACTCATCGCGCCAATCGCCTTGGCTGCGTTGATGTCATTGGGACTGTCACCAACTACAGCAACATCGGCAGGATCAACATCAAGACCTTGTAGACATTTCTGCAATGCATCTGGTGCAGGTTTTTTATTTTCAACATCATCTCCTGCAACAACTGCTCTGAAGGCTGGTCCAAGATGTAATGAACTCAAGATTAAATCCGTGAAACTGCGTGGCTTATTGGTTGCGAGCATCATCGGAATTCGATGAAAATGGGCAAGAGTAACCAAAACTCCCGGGTATGCTACGGTATGGTCAAGACAGTGATTGCCGTAATGCTCCCTGAAAACACCCAAGCCTTCTGTGATTTCTTCAGGACTGGTCTGCCTGTAATCGTGGCCCAACATTCGTTGCATAAGTTTTTCAACACCATCACCAATGTAACTCACTGCAATTTCTTCGGGAAGTTCAGGTAATTTAAAATGCAATCGGGTAAAATTGGCAGAATTGGCGATGTCTCTGGCAGAGTCTATCAACGTTCCATCGAGATCAAAAATGAATGCTTTTGCTCTACGACCGTGGTATTTATTGCGCCCCATTTCAATCTCCTTTTGAGCCTATCATAATCGATTGTTCAATTGTTGCCAACTGTCACATTTCCAGATAGAGTAGAAAAAACTCAAACTCCGGAAGGCGCAAATGAACCCGTTATTAATCGGTTTTATCATCTACTTTGGATTAACTGTTGTTGTTGGTTTTATTGCAGTTCGACGGAACAAGTCTCTGGATTCGTACCTGCTTGCCGATCGAAAACTTGGCCCCTGGGTTGCAGCTTTCAGTGAACGAGCTAGCGGTGAATCAGCGTGGCTATTGATTGGATTACCTGGCGTTGCTTTTATTTCCGGCTTGAGCGCATTCTGGATTACTATTGGCTGTGTTTCCGGAATTGCATTTTCCTGGTTTGCTGTTGCCCGCAGACTGAGAGTCGATACTGAAAAGTTCAGCTCGCTCACACTTGCAGATTATTTTGAGGCAAGACACAACGACACCACCAACCTGCTTCGTATTATCTCCACTTTGATAATTCTGTTTTTCTTCACTCTTTATGTTGCTGCTCAATTTCTTGCAGCGGGTAAAGTGTTGAACATGTTCCTTGGCATCTCGCCACTGATGGGCATGGCAATTGGTGCGGTTCTGATTCTGTTTTACACAGCAGCAGGTGGTCTTTATGCCGTTGCATGGACTGATCTGGTTCAGGGAATAATAATGCTGTTCACTTTGGCTGTACTTCCGCTTGCAGTTATTTCCGAGCTTGGTGGTTTTGGAGAAATGTCAGCTCGGCTCTCTGCAATTGGACCGAGTATGGTTTCCCTTGCACCAGGCGATTCCAATTGGAGTGCAATTGCTGGTATTGCAGGAAGTCTCGGTATTGGTCTGGGCTACATCGGTCAACCTCATCTTGTTCTCCGATTTATGGCCATCAGCTCTGGCAACGATGTCCGCAAAGGTAGAATTATTGCAATTACATGGGCTGTGATCGCATTTATCGGTGCAGTTTTAATAGGCCTGGCAGGTGTTGCATTTTATGGGCCAGACATTTTAGGAGCAGGCAATCCGGTGCCCGATCAGGAACAGCTAATGCCATACATCGCTCAACAATTCATGCCAGAATGGTTGGCTGTTATCATGATTTGTGGCGCAATTGCAGCGATGATGAGTACTGCCGACAGCCAGTTACTCTCCGGCGCAAGCTGCATCAGTGAAGATATCTATCGAAAATTATTTAAAATCGATGCACCTCAATCACAATTATTGTTGATAAGCAGACTGGCAACTCTTGCTATTGGAGTTGCTGCATTTCTGCTAGCCTGGCGAGCTGATCAAATGGTCTATTCGCTGGTTCTCTATGCCTGGGCAGGACTTGGAGCTGCGTTTGGACCACCTCTGCTGCTTTCGTTGTGGTGGAAGAAAACAAGTCGAGCTGGAGTTCTGGCAGGGTTAATTGCTGGAACAATCAGCGTTTTAATCTGGTATAACGTACCAATTCTGAAAAATAGTCTTTACGAGTTGATTCCGGGGTTTATGATATCGATGTTATCGGTTGTGATATTCAGCATCGCGATTCCAAATAAAAGTGACAGGGAGGTCATGTAATGAACGACGACAAAGTTAACGAAGATCCAATGGAATTTGTAAATCAGGAACCAGACGAACCAGTAGCTGAGCCAGCAGCTGAACCTGCCCCCAAACCAACAGCCAGACCGCGCAGTGGGACTGCATCCCGCAATCAGGGAAACAGTAAATTGATTGTTGGCATTGTGGCTGTAGCTGTGGTTATTGCTGTTGCAGTACTGTGGCCTCGTGGTGGTGGCGACGTAGATAATAATGTTTCTGTGATGACACTTGAAAATCAACCTGTTCCGGCTGTTGATACTCCTGTAAGTAGTGATGTCAATATCGAGGAAGCAATCGCTGAAATTGTTCCAGAATCTTCTGAAGCAACAACAAAGCCAGAACCGGAGCCTGAACCAGCCAAAGTAGTTGTAACACCAGAACCAGCTATAACTGCTAACATCGGCGCCCCAAGTGCTGAAGGTAGCTGGGGTATTCAAGTTTTTGCTTCAAGTACTATGCAAGGTGCAGAGAACTACAAAGCTAAAATGGATGCCAAGGGATTCCGGGCTGTTGTCAGATCCGGAGACGATGGAAAACATCGAGTCTGGATTGGCTATTTCAAGTCCCGTGATTATGCTGAAGCGTGGAAAAGAACAAACAGCGGATCAATCCCGGACAAAACAATGGTTAAACAACGATAGAACAAAAAAAAGGGCTACCTTTTCAGGTAGCCCTTCCTCACTCACTAGCTCTAATCGTCAGAAATCAACTCAGGATGCTCAAGTCGTTTGGTTTTAAAACTCAAACACATTAACCCCGTAGCCAATCTTTCGTTCCGAACTATTATATCTTCTGGCAAACGCAAATCTACTGGAGTGTAGTTCCAGATACCTCTGATCCCAGCATCAACCAGTTTAATGGCGATTTCCTGGGCAACAAGGCTGGGTACAGTAATTGCGGCCAGACGGATGTTTTTCTTTTTGATTACCGATGCAATATTCTCGATTGGCTCAATTTTGATGCCGCGAATTTTTGTCCCTATTAAATCAGGGTCATTATCAAAAATGCCCTGCAACGGAAATCCCTGTCGCTCAAAATTTGCATAATTACAAAGAGCCTGTCCAAGATGACCAGCACCAACAACAATAAATGGAACAGGATTATCTACACCGATAATCTCTTCCAGTGCTGGAACGAGTTGATCAACATCGTAAGGACGACCAGGCTTGCTGAAACCACCGAAATAGTGGAAATCATGGCGAAGCTGACTTGCCTTAATATCCAGCGACATAGCCAATTGCCTTGAAGAAACTTCTCTTACTCCTGCTTGTTGTAAAAGAATCAATTTATCGAGATAAAGCGGTAAGCGCCTTATAGTTGCGTCAGGAACACGGAATTGCTTCCCTTTTTTATTGGTAATTTTCAAAGTATTAACCTTCCCAATCAGAAAACTGTCAAATGCTGACAAAAATTAGCCAGACCTGTTAATTAATATACAAGATTATCGGTTTTTGTCAACAGTCACTAAGTACTTACTAACTAAAGTTAAAGTATAATTGCAATTTCAGAGTTGGAACAATGAGGTTGAAAAGCTATATTTCCACGGAATTATAGAATCAGCTTGGTTCTTGAACACTACTTATTATATCGGGTGAAACAATGGCTAAATATGCTGTTACCAATCCAGTACTGACTGACCCCTTGCCAATTTACGGCAGCTGGACTGAAGAAGATTATAAAGATGTTGGTTTAATTTCCGGCCTGGAAGTTCATCAGCAATTGCTTTCTGTGCGAAAATTATTCTGCCGATGCCCTGCAGGCATCTATTCCAAAGTTCACGATGCAGAAATTTTACGTCACATGCGCCCTACTCTCTCTGAAATGGGAGATTACGATGGCACTGCATTGATGGAATTCAAAACTCGTAAAGAGATTACATATCTCCTGAAAAACGAAACTGTCTGCACTTACGAAATGGATGATGCGCCTCCATTTGAGATTGATGAACTGGCGCTGGACTCAGCTATCTATATTTCAATGATGATGGGCCTGCAAGTTGTTGATGAAGTACACATCGCACGAAAACAATATCTTGATGGCAGTATCCCAACCGGGTTTCAACGAACTGCAATTATAGGTGTAACTGGTTCAATCCCTCTTAATGGAAAAAGTATTGCAATTCGTCAGCTGTCAATTGAAGAAGATTCATGTCGAGAAGTTCAGGATCAGGGACACGATATGATATTTCGTGCTGACAGACTTGGGATGCCACTGATTGAAACTGTCACAGACCCTGACATGAAAACTCCTGATGAAGTTGCAAGTGCATGTGAAGTAATTCGTCAGCTTAACAGGGCTACCGGATTGGTTCGCACTGGATGTGGTGCTGGCAGGCAAGATGTAAATGTCAGTATCACCGGTGGTACCAGAATTGAAATTAAAGGTGTTTCAAGCATCAAGCAGATTCCTGTACTTGTTCATAATGAAGCTTTACGACAAAGAGCATTGCTCGCTATCAGAGATGAATTGCAAGGACGTGGAATTACAGAAGAATCGATTGTAGATAACTCTGTTGATGTAACTGAATTACTGTCTGGCACCGGCTACAAATTCCTGAGTAAGGCTCTTGATAAAGGTATGGTTGTATCAGCTGTTCCCTTGTCTGGGTTTGAGGGACTGCTCGTAGTTCCAACTCAACCTCGTACTGCTTTCCTGAAGGAATTCTCAGACAGAGTACGCGTTGTTGCCTGTATTGACAGACTTCCAAACTTGCTCTCCTCAACTGAGGGTATTGAAACGCTGAGTAGTAGTGAATGGGAAAAAGTTGAAAAGGCAACAGGTGTTAATCATGGTACGCCGGTTCTGATTGTCTGGGGCAACAAACGCGATGTTAAAACTGCTACTGCAGAAATACTGATTCGTGCCAGAGAAGCAACCGTTGGCATACCCGAAGAAACTCGTCAATCTCTGGTCGATGGGACCAACGGATTTGAGAGAATACTTCCTGGTGCCAGCAGAATGTATCCAGACACTGACCTCCCGCCTGAAGTTCTGACAAGTGAAAGACTGGACAAAATTCGTAGCAGTCTTGTGCTCACACCCTGGCAGAGGCTGGAGCTTCTGAAAAATGATGGGGTCAATGACGACCTTGCCAATCGGCTCTCAATAAATCAACTATTCATACTTTACAAAGAGCTACGTGATCTGCCCGATGGTAAAAACTTCAACCACAACCAGCTTGCATCACTGCTTTTGGACAGAGATTGTCCCCGACCAAAGAGTATGGCAGCTTTGCAATGGTGGCGCGATGCAGTCAAAGATGTAGCCGATGGGAAAAACCTGGCTTGTGGCATCTGGCTCAGTGACAATGAACCACTTGCTCAACTTGAAGAAGCTGAAGCAAAAGAATTGTTCAATAAAGCTGTTGCTGAACTTGATGACAGCTTGTCTCTGCAAGCAGCAATGAGACCTGTGATGGAAAATTTGCGTGGCAGATTTAGTGGCGCCAAAATTCAATCCTGGCTTCAGGAGGTAAAATAATGGGTGACTATCAAGGATACAGAACTCCTGCGCTGGAAGTTTTAGAAAAATATGAAGCTCAAATCTGGAGTGATGTCACAATCACTACTGATAGCGGTAATTTTGATGGTTTAATTTTGCCAAGAAGTGAAACTGCCGATGAAAAACACATCGTTATAAAGATGATTACTGGATACAATGTTGGACTGCTTTGTGACAAAATAACTGATATTAAAATTAATGGTCGACGTGAGGCTAACTACAAGATTCCGGAAAAGGAATTTCCTTATACAGAGGGCCAGCCACGTGTAAAACTTTTCGGAACTGGTGGCACAATTGCCAGTCGCCTGGATTATCGAACAGGTGCAGTTATCCCTGCATTTTCACCTGGTGAACTCTACGGCTCTGTACCGGAACTTGCTGACATCTGCAACCTGGAAACTGAAAAACTTTATGGTGTTTTCAGTGAGAATATTGGACATGAAGAATGGATTGGTCTGGCCAATGCCATTGGCGCCGAAATTGAAAAAGGGGTCGATGGAATTGTTGTTGGTCATGGAACAGATACCATGCACCACACTGCTGCTGCTCTTTCATTTATGGTTCAGGATTCTCCAGTGCCAATTGTAATGGTTGGTAGTCAACGCTCCAGTGACAGACCGTCATCGGATGCGGCGATCAATTTGATCAATGCAACTCGTACTGCTGCAACCAGTGATATTGCTGAAGTTATGGTCTGTATGTTTGGTCCAACAAGTGACCAGTATGGACTACTGCACAGAGGTACCAGAGTTCGTAAAATGCACTCAAGTTACAGATCGACATTTAGAACCTTGAGTGATATCCCGCTGGCAATGATTGACAAGAACGGTGTTAAACCGTTGAAGCAGGATTACAAGATGCGTCGGCCTGATAACAATGTAAAAATCACACCGGTTTTTGACGACCGTGTTTCACTGGTTTACTACTACCCTGGAATGAAACCGGATATAATCGATTCTCTGATTGCAAATGATTACAAGGGAATTGTGATTGCAGGAACCGGGCTGGGACATGTCAATCGACCTCTATACGATGCACTCGATCGTGCTAATGAAGCCGGCGTTGCAGTCTATATGACTGTACAAACTCTCTGGGGTTTCGTGCAGATGTATGTTTATGAAACAGGTCGGGAATTGATGGGATTGGGAGTTGTTCCGACTGCAAATATGCTGCCTGAAGTTGCCTATGTAAAACTGGGGTGGGCTTTGGGGCAGACAGATGACCTGAAAGAAGTCGAGAAAATCATGCTCTCCCCTGTCAGCTCTGAAATTACTGAACGAGAACCACACAACGGTTATCTTTTGTATCAGGGAGGCATCCCGGAAGTAGAAGAATTTACTTCCAGGAATTGGAAATAGTTATCGTACTATTGAGAACTTGCGTACTGACCTCTCATTTTCTACTTCCATAACGGCCCAGTAGATACCAGAGGTCAGAGGCCTACCCTGATTGTCTCTGCCATCCCACAAGTATTCAATCTCTGTTGCTGAAACAGTGACTTCACCAAGGTCAACTTCTTGTAGCAGCCGGCCGCGTGCATCATAAAATTTGTAGACAACCTGACTGTCAGCATTCAATCGATACATAAAACTGATTACACCATTGAACGACGGGTTTGGCCAGACATTGGTAATCGCAACATTTAATGACTCAAATCCTGCTGGTGCCCAGAGGACAGATTTCTCAGGATCAAATTCAACATCAACAATCTGATCAGGAAGTTCAAATTCATAAGTCCCACTGAATCCTGTCAGGTGAGCATAAACAAATGTCTGCCCTGTAGGCATTGAGACTCTTATCGGGAAAATATTATCAAACAGTACAGTTCCTGCCTCTTCAATATTCAGAGTCAGTGTCCTTTGATCTGCTCCAACTGAGTAACTCCATCTAATTTGTGGAACAACCGTTTCTTCCAGATATGGCCTGAAAAAAGGCAGCAGATTCTGGTTGGCAACATTTGAAGCCAGAACAACAAAGTCATTTGTTGAAGCGTTGTGGTAAGGTCTGTTGCTCTCACTAAGCCATCGTCCAAGCAGCTCGAAAAACAGTTCATCACCAATTCTACAACGCAACATGTGCAGGATCCATGCACCTTTATCATAAATCACTCGGCCAGGAAATATTGGGTGTGGATCATAAACAGCACATTGGTTGGCCCAATAATCGGAAACAAAAAGATTATCGGTCATAAAATTGATATATGCTTCATGGCCGTTAAGATGTTCTTCCCACAATGCCTGACTATAAGTTGCAAAACCTTCATTCAGCCAGATATCCGCCCATTCCTGAGGAGTGACAAGATTGCCAAACCATTGATGAGCCAGCTCATGAAGGACGATAGTGTCAAATCGATTGTCACCTTGCAGCAAAAACATTCCGTAGCTGGTTACAGTTTGATGTTCCATCGCACCAGTAATCAACGACAGGAATTCTGCGTGACCATATTTCTCATCGGCAAATGGATATTGACCGCAAAATGATTCCATGTAACCGATCATTTCACAAAGTGGAGCAAAATCAGTCACTGCTCGCGTTGAATCTGGAGGGAAAACCCAGTTATGGAGTTCTATCTGTTGCTCAACATTATCAATGCACATGCTTTCAAAATGGACATACCTGGAAACTGCAACTGAAACCAGATAAGTTGCTATCGGGTTTTCTGTGCGCCACACTGCTGTGTGTGTTCCATCACCATTATCTGTATCAGATAATAATGCGCCATTGGAAACGGCGGTCATGGAGTCAGGCGCTGTAATTGAAATTGTTGCTGTTGCTTTGTCTGACGGCACATCCTTGCAAGGCCACCATGAACGTGCATCCTTCGGCTCACTCATGCTGGCAATCACAGTACCATGTTTTAGCACTTCTTCAGAGTTATATCTGTGATAATCCTGTACGGTCAAACCATTACCTGAAGGAAGTAACTCTGCATGGTAATAGACAGTAACACTGTCTTCGCCACCAACTCGATTAATACTGCTCAGCATTACAACCAGAGAATCTGCCGTCTGGTCAAAAACCAGGACATCTCCGGCAGAAGTTACGCTGTCAACCAGAACCGGCTCTGTAACATCCAGTACAATAGCATTATCATTCAGTGGGTTATTGAAACGGATACGAACTGAACCATTGAAAAGAGCTGCATCAGGATCAACATCAAGACTCAGCTTGTAATCTAGAACATCGTATCTATCACTAGTGGAAGCAGACGATTTTTCTGCATTATAGGTTTTATACAGTGGCTGGCAGAAATTTGAGGGATGTTTATGCTCATCTGCAAAGGCAAAAACAGGTAGCAACAATATCAAAATAAAATAACGCATCAACTAACTCCTGAGTTCTTTTTCAAGTCGGGCAAGCTGTTGTTTATTACCCAGCAGAATCAAAGTATCACCCGCAGCAATAGTGTAGCCTGATTTTGGATTGAAAATCTTTTCACCAGAGCTTGAAGTTACACCTATAATAATAAGATCGTATTCATTGCGCAGATTTGTTTCCATAATCGCCAGGCCTACGATTGAAGCGCTTTCACCTACTTCCAGCTCCTCTATCATCAAATCCAGTTCGCTGTTCTGACTTAGAACCTCCATATAATCAAATACATGAGGTCGCAGAAGCGCATCCACCAGCCTGGAACCACCAATAAGATAAGGTGCTATAGCACGGTTAGCTCCGGCGTGTTTTATCCGTCGTTGCGATTTTGGTCCTGATGCACGAGCCAGAATATAGAGCTCAGCATTACCATTGCGTGCAAGCTCGCGAGCTGAAAGTGTTATATACAGATTGTCGACATCGCTACTGACAACAGCGACCAACCCCCGCGCACGTAGTAGACCAGCTTTGAGTAAAGATTCATCTTCCGTGGCGTCGCCAAAAACTGCCAATCGACCATCACTTATAATCTGGTCGTATTCCTCTTCTAGATTGGTGATTACTACAAGTGGCCTGCCCTGCTCTTCCAAAGCGTCGCAAACAATCTGGCCCATTCTACCAAACCCACAAATTACATAATGGTCTTTAATTGTGGCAAGTTCCTTGTTCATTTTATTCCTCCCGAGCAGCCGTTTGAACTGCCCCTCAACAATTATGCTACCCAAAGCACCTACAGTATAAGTAACCAGGGCCAGCCCAATAATAATCAACCCGATTATCAGACCTCTGCCGGCAACGGAAAGTTCATGCACTTCACCAAAACCAACGGTACTGATTGTAATTACAGTCATGTATAAAGCATCAGCCACTGGATAATGCTCAATTAGAACCAGACCTGTTGTTCCAGCTGTAATCGTGAGAAGCAACAGGATTAGACCTATTCTTACATAACGAAATTTATTAGGTGCCTGTGGGTCCATTTTTCGCCTTTTCTAAAATCTGTTGCCATAGCCACATCGTAGTATATACCTTATACTCTTAATCGCGATGCAGGAAGTATGTTTTTTTTGAAACCTGTTTCCGATTCTAATGTACAATAAGAATTCACCAAATTAAGGATGGTTAATAAATGAAGTTTGTAAATGCTCTTGTTGTAGTTGCGATGGTGTTAATCGCTTTTTCTGCAGCAGCTGAAAATCCAATGATTGTGTCGATGCCCTCTGCTATTGATTTAGGCACGATGGAACTAAAACAGATTAAAAAAGATGTCCTCATCTTACGCAATGCCGGTGACGCTGAGTTGATAATCAAAGAAATCAAGACTACTTGTGGTTGCACTGCTGCAGAGCCGGAGAAGAATATTCTTGCTCCTGGTGAGGCAACTCAGGTAAACATAGCTTTCAATAGCGATGGAAAATTTCAGGGTGAAACGACCAAGTTCATTAAAGTTATCAGCAACGACCCAATCAACCCGGTTCTGGATATTCCCCTCCATGTAACTATTCATGTACCAATAATTATTACTCCAGGTCATCGATCTGTTGGATTTGGTGCAGTCACACCTGGTGAAAAACCTGTAACAAGAATCAATTTGCACAGTATGGATGTTGCAGATCTGGATGTAACTGCCTCTGAATATGATCGTGACCTTTTTGAAATTACTATCAATGAAGATTATGGCAGCAGTGATGCTGAAGTTGAACTCCTGTTTGGCATTGTCGACAACCCTCCTGTCGGTTCATTCAGGAAAATTGCTCGTTTTGCAACAAATGTACCTGACGAACCCACTTTTGATATTGAGTTGTCCGGAGATGTTATTGACTTGATCTCAATCAAACCAGACAGAGTTAACTTTCGCTATATCCAGAAAAATAAATTGATGCAGAAGACATTTATAATTGAACCATCCTCAAAAGAACTCAGCGTGAAGGTAACCAGTGCTGAAATCGACCTGAAAGGGTTCGAGGTCACAAAAATTGAACCTACACCTGGCGGAAATGGTTCAATGGTAACTGTTCAAGGCTACCCAATGAAAACCAGTGATCCGCTTGCTATTGAAGCAGACGGAAGGATGTCTGGAACTTTGCGGGTCAAAACCGATTGCGATAGCAGGCCTGAGCTGGAAGCTACAATCATGTACCTGCTGAAGATCTGATATGAAAAGAGAACTTGGAATACTGCTTCTGATCTCACTTGGTGTCTCAATACTGGCCTGGGCCATAAACCCTGACCGATTGCCACTGAAAGCTGACTTTGCCAGCTACGAGTTGGGTGTCAATTTTGATCTGGTTAACGCAGCTGACGCTGTGCAACTGTTGAACGACAACGCTGTTGTCCTTGTTGACATACGCAGTGGTGAGCCTGAGATTCGACTTCCAGGAGCATTTCCAGTTCGGCAGGAAAGCTTTGACAATGACTTCCGCGACCTCTTTGACTTCATACTTCCTGAAGATAAACTGCTTCTTGTTGGCAACGGCGACCTGATGAGTATCTCTTCCATCGCAGAAAGAATATCTGAACGAGGTTACAAAAATCTTGTTCTTATGCGTGGCGATATCTCTGCCTGGGAACATGCCGGTGGGGAGGTCAGA
Source organism: bacterium (assembly GCA_024229695.1). GTDB lineage: Bacteria > Krumholzibacteriota > Krumholzibacteriia > LZORAL124-64-63 > LZORAL124-64-63 > JABIBH01. Next base: position 4,018 of record JAAESD010000369.1, on the reverse strand, counting down.
AAATGAGAAATCTGAAGCTCCCTGACTATATTGAACTACTTTTACGATTGATGATTGGTGGCACATTTATTTATGCCTCCATTAGCAAAATCTTCCACCCCGATGCATTTGCGTTGAGCATTTTTCACTATCGGCTGGTTCCTGCTGCCCTGCTCCACCCGTTTGCTATCTACCTTCCTTATCTGGAGTTCTTTGCCGGTGCAGCACTGATTGCCGGAAAGTACATCAAAGGCGCATCGTTGCTGGTTTCTTTGATGGTATTGATGTTTATCGGCGCAATTTCCTCTGCACTATTCAGAGACATCGATATATCATGCGGCTGTTTTGGTACTGAAGGCGGGCATGCTATAGGGCTGCAACTATTATTCAGAGATTTTATTTTATTAGCAGGCTCTATAGCCTTGTTATTCAGTAAGATTTCCAGTCGACAGCGATTATGATAATCGTTATCGATAACTTAAAATCAATATTTGACAACTGAAGAATTCTGACTAATTGTTCCATTGCAAGCAATAAACTGAACACAAAAATAGGAGTTCCAAAATGCCAGCTTTAGTAAACCCAGATGAATGCACCGGCTGCGAAGCATGTGTTGAAGAATGTCCAACTGAATGCATAGAAATGAAAGACGATGTAGCTTTTGTTAATGCAGATGAATGCACAGACTGTGAAGCATGCATTGATGTATGCCCTACTGAGTGCATCACGATGGTTGACTAAATTTTAGTTAGATAGTTTTTAAAAACCCCTGCAGAAATGTGGGGGTTTTTTTATTTGTCATGGACTCTATGGATTCCCTATTGCCTTTAAACAATCCGCTTCCGCATCAAACAACACCATGCCCTGGGTGGATTTTCCTGATTTGACCCAAAATAACTTGATTCTAAAGACAAAATCTCAAAATACGGTTCAACAGCTGAAACAAGTTCTTCGGCTGTTACTTGAGGTGGACCCTCACCCGGTCGATCCTCATCAGCATTGCCCATTAATGTCAGCCAGAGTCCATCTTCGCAGAGGTGAGACGCCACATTGCTGGCAAACTTTTTCAGTTCGTGATCTGTTTTGTAAGAATGAAAACAACCTCTGTCAAAAACAAAACCAAACGGTGCACCAATAACTTTCTCTGTCATGAAATCGCCATATATAAAATTACATTCAGCTCCAGCAGTAAGAGCTTTTGCTCTGGCCTTTTCAATTGCAAGCTCGGAAAGATCTGTACTGATAACTTTGAATCCGTTTTGTGTCAGCCAAATAGAATTATCTCCGGTTCCACAACCAAGCTCCAGAGCATTACATTTTTCTACAGGAAAGTTTTTTACAGTTTCGATAAGATTGAAGTCCGGCAGGCCAGCATCCCACGGCACACTTCCTGATTTATATCTTTCTTCCCAGCGATTATTATCTTTCATAATTTTTTACTACTTCTCCCACCCAATATCATCCACTCCGTTTTGCCTGTTCACAAACCTGGCAAGGGTAAACAGATAGTCACTGATTCTGTTTAAAAACTTTATGATTTCATCTGAACATTCTTCTCTTACAGCAGAACGTTCAACTCGACGACAAACTGATCGGGCCACATGAAAAGCAGAAGCAGCAGAACACCCTGCTGGCAGGATAAAGTTCTCCAGTTCCGGCAAATCCGCAGTCATCTTATCGATTTCAGCTTCCAGGGAATTAATATCAAGACAACTGCCACTTTGCTCTGCATCTGGATTGGAAAGTATCGCGCCTAGATCAAAAAGCCTTGATTGCAAAGCAAGAACCGTCTGTACAGGCTCTTCCATCATTGAATTTGCAAGCCCAAGGCAACTATTCAACTCATCAACTTCACCATAAAGACAAACTCTGGAAGCCGACTTGGAAACTCGTTGGCCATTGCCCAATGAGGTCTCTCCCTTGTCGCCACCTTTTGTATAAATCCGTGCCATGATTACCTCCAGAGTTCAGCATACACATTGTCGTGCTATCGGACAATGGTGAAGGTGCGAGTTGCAGTTCCTGCATTACTTATTGCAACACATCTATAAATCCCCGACGAAATCGCAGTACCGCTATCGTTCAGACCGTTAAATGACCACGATGCAGTCTCGCCAATTGCAGTCACACTTTCACTTCTTACAACTCGTCCACGCATATCCAGGACCTTCATCTTCACAACTGTTCCGTTTGGCGCAGTTACAGAAAATGATGTCGATGGGTTGGCAGGATTCGGCCACGGAGCACGCATTTTCAGCTCAGCAATTGCGGCCGGCACATCTGTCACACCGCCATCTTCAGGGAGTGCAATCATAAACGGTGGCAGACCTGTTGCGATTGGAGATGTCGTAAGTTCTGTACCGGAGATGGCCTCAAATACACGAACACCTGGGCCGGCGTATGCTCTGTCACAAAGCAATAGTTTGCTACCATCAATAACTATATGAGAGTAATCCCAACCACTGGAAGTCAGAACAGTTTCAACTGTTGCACCTTCATAGCGAAGCATGTCATTGCCCCAGATGTCGTTTGAAATAACCACATAGCCGTAGCCATCTGCATCAGCAAAATCGAGCAGATCATTCCCTAGATCAGCTTCTGTAATAATAAATCCATTGCTTGTCAGAGTATTGGTGTCAACAAGTTCAATTCCGCCATCAAGTGAACCATAAAAGCCGGTTGTCCCAACCAGAATAGTACCGTCTTCACGTGGTTCAGGCTGACAGAACGGGTTGGTTCCATTTAGCAGTATACCTTGAGTACCGGCAGTGCCAGCGTCAACATCAACCCAGTTTTCAGTGATAGTATCAAAGACAATCAGCTGGGAATAATCCACTGGGCCCCAGTAGTTATTTCTGTCCAGCCGTTGGTTCAAAATATAAAGACGATCATTAACTCTTGTAATCCAGGAAGTTTCAGGAAAGCCATCAGCATCGGCAAACTCAGCTGTTGAATAACTTTGAACAGTTGCCAAAGTCACAGGATCAAGTTGCAGTAATTCAGTTGCATCATAGCAGGAAACCCAGACTGTTCCATTTGGTGCAAATGCAATATCCTGAGGATTTTTCCCGACACCAACAGAGACCTGCATGACAGTTGACCAGTCCGATGGGTCAATAACCTGAATATTACTGTCGGTGCGATTGACAACATAGTACAGATCGTTGTGCCATCTGGCAACGGCATCACCAGAGACCTGTTCTACATCAATATCAGCATTCCAGGGGGTATTGTTTTGAATTGAAGTCACCCCACCTGTCGACGAAAAATCTGTGGTCAATGTCATAAAATCAGCCATTGCCGGCAATGCCAGAACCATCAGTACTAAAACCAGTCGTATCACTTTGTCCTCCTTAGTTGACAATCAAAGAAATGGCGAAGGATCTGCCCGGAAGCGGAAAACCTTCGACATCATATACAGAATTATTTGTTAAATTTTTTGCCTCGACAGACACGGTCCAGTCATAATGACTGCACCAGGAGCGCTTCAGCTGGGTGTGCAGCAATAATCTATCAGGAGCAAGTTCGTTGTCTGTGTTGTACCTGTTACGATAGCTTGCCGATTCATACTCGGCAGTTGTTGAAAATCGCCAGCCCATAAATGGTGTGCTTAATTTCACAGCTCCCTGCAAAGAAGGCAGCATTGGCAATTCTTTATCAAAGTAAACTGGGCTATCGCCACGATCACGAGCAGATTGCCAAGTCAGATTACTGTTCCATCTGATTTTCCCAACTCTACCTCTGCCCTCCAGCTCGATACCATATATTCTACTGCCACCAATATTTTGTGCCATCGATGTGTACTGCGAGTTTTGCAGAAAAATAATTGTGTCATCTGTTTTTGTTGCAAAGAACATTGCCTTGTAATTGCCGTGCCTTACTCCTGCATCGGCAGTTAGTATTTTTTCTGGTAGTAATGCCTGGTTACCGGCAACGCCACCTCTATGGCCAAACAGTTCAATCCAGTTTGGCTGCCTCACCAGGTGTGACAGGTGACCTTCAAACATTCCATGCATAACAGCGATTGTTGGAGAAAGAT
>JAAESD010000368.1 GCA_024229695.1 bacterium | reverse complement strand
TGTAACAAGGTTACCACAGAATCTTTCAACTGCATCTCTCATATTATCACGTGTAATCTTATCGTTTTGTTCAAATAAGAATGAACGAGACATTTGGTCTAAGTTATGACGCATGTAGTTAACTAAACGTGCAACATTGATTCTATCTAAAGCACTAGCAGTTGCTTGTGTAGTCTTCTGACCATAAACTGCCATTCCTGTTGATGGGAAGTCTGCGATTGGGTTCATACGTTCTCCATAAAGAACATCACGTTGACCTTCTGTTAACTGTACTTTAACAAACTCATCTTCTGAGTTGATGTAACCAACTTGTGTTGCATTTGATACTACACCACGAGTAAGACCTGCTGGAGCAAACCATGGATATGATACCTGGTCTGAGAAAGCAATAGTTCTTAGTGCGACTGCTGATGAAGGTATAACTACATCATTGCCCGATAAGTCACTTGAGTAACCGTGTGGGTAATAAATTGCACCATAAGTTTCTGCTGGAACATTCGCTGATGCCCATGCTTTCATTGAAGTCGAATCTGATTTCAATGTCATTGGACAATCACCGATAACAAATGCGATTTCTTTCTTGTCTTTATTCAATGTAATCATCTCATCCATTAACTCAAAGTATCCTGGAGTAGAAATTAGATTAAAGTAAACCGCTTCTGAACGAATTCCGTCATTTGAAGAAACTGCTGATTGCATTGCTTCAACAACTACGTGTCTTTGTGCATCACCGCCGAACTTACCAGAACCATCAGTGTTTACACCTGAAGCCCATTCCCACTTGCCGCCAGTATATTTCTTAACGTTCCAAGTAGAGTAATCCATGTTAATCATCAGAATGTTTTCTGGATATAAATCTGGATTCGCCGCTGAGGCGTGTTCTGTTCTGTTGTTTGCAACACCGTCTGCATCATAAGGTGCATCATGTGAATAATGACTGAATACTAGTCCTGCTGTAGATGATTGGTCTGCATTGTCTAATTTGACCCATGCTGAACCTGACCAACGATATGTTACAGGATATTTAGTGTCGTCACCATCTACCCATATATCGCCAGTTACTAGAGCCGATGTTCCGTCTTTACGTTTTGTTGGAGCACCTGTAAC
>JAAESD010000367.1 GCA_024229695.1 bacterium | reverse complement strand
TATTTACAATACAACGCCCGCCCAGTTTAAGGGCAGGCGTCATGTGGGGTCAAGATAATCAGAAAACCTGTTAAATCAAGTCCTGATTACACTAAATAGAACTTTTTCAAGTCGTCCAAAGTTCTCACAGGAACCTTGTCAGCCTGCTCTGCCTGCCCAAAAGCAATCATTCTGGCTTTGACCACTTCAACCATGGCTGCCCTGGCTGGTTTCATATAGTCACGAGGGTCAAACTTGCCTGGAGACTCAGTAAAAACTCTGCGGATTGCACCGGTAATTGCCAGCCTGTTGTCAGTATCAACATTGATTTTACGGACGCCATGCTTAATCCCCTGCTGAATTGCTTCAACTGGTACACCGTAGGTTGCAGGCATCTCACCACCAAATTCGTTGATAATATCGATAAGTTCTTTTGGCACTGAGCTTGAACCATGCATTACCAGATGAGTGTTTGGCAATCTGCGATGAATATCTTTAATCAGTTCCATCTTCAGAACATCATCGGTTGGCTTTTTAGTAAATTTGTAAGCACCGTGACTTGTGCCGATGGCAACTGCAAGCGCGTCGCAGTTTGTATCATTTACAAATCGTTCAGCTTCTTCTGGATCTGTAAGATGTTCAGCGGCTTCTTCACCAGAAAAACCTGCACCATGACCATCTTCAATACCACCAAGACATCCGATTTCAGCTTCCACCGTAACACCAAGAGCATGAGCTTTTTCAACGACTTGGCGAGTTACATCGACATTGTAATCATAGCTTGAAGGAGTCTTACCATCAGCTTGCAGAGATCCATCCATCATCACAGAAGTAAATCCCTGGTCAATTGCCGAGAAACAGGTCTCAGGGCTATTGCCATGATCTTGATGCATTGCGATTGGAATCTTTGGGTTAAGTTCAGCAGCTGCAAGCATTAGATGACGCAGATAATTGTCGTCGGAATATGATCGAGCCCCACGAGAAGCCTGTACAATAACAGGTGAATTGGTCTCAGTAGCAGCGGTCATAATTGCCTGGATTTGTTCCATATTATTTACATTAAAGGCGCCGACACCGTAATTGTTTTCGGCGGCATGGTCTAACATGGTACGCATTGGAATCAGTGGCATATTTCTCTCCAGAGTTAAATTGTTTCTGCAAATATATTATGAAGTGTCACGTGATTCAACTACCAAACCACGACAGTTTGAGTTCAGAGTCAGAAGGTTGAAACCAGCTTTGGTTAAAGAGTCCCGGTAGTGAATGATTTTCCAGCTCATGTCTTAGCATTCCCCATGGCCTGGAAATTGGTGCGTCAACATTTCGAGCATCTTTTATGGCATTCTCAATTATCTGTTTTCTTTTAGGATGAAGCTTGGGCTTGAGCTCACGGAAGACTTGCTTCAAAGCAACTGTTGCCCGTGGCGGAGTTATAGGTCTTTCCAGGGCATGGAAAAACAGTTCCCCATAATTCTTTTTCAACCGAGCTGCAGAAAGTGGTTTATGATTGGCAATTAATTCATCCAGTTGTTTAAGAGGTCCAATGCCATGAGCAACTAACTGAATTCGATGTTGATTATGAAACTCCACAACAGCTTTTTTCGACTTGCTGCAAGTAACGCATCCAGTCCATCTCTGATGAGCAAAAACACGTTCCAGGAAATTGTTTCTGGCCGATTCGGTTTTCAGCTTTCCATCTTCAGCTACAGGTAGAAAAGGAAAACGCTTAACAAGTGCAGCGGCAAACATCCCCTGTCCTCTTCTATGCATTACCCTGCCATTCTCTCCTTCAATTGGCACCCTGCTCAATCCACATGAGGGGCTTTTACTGCGAAGAACAAAACCGTGAAGATGCTGTCTATCCAGGGCTGTCAGTTGCCGGCTGATAAATCGATTCATTCTATTAGTAAGATCGGTTCGCGTGTTTGTACGGAGTAATCTTATTTGGTTATCAACTTCTACCAGGTCAATAGTTTCACGCGGGACACCAAGATCAATTGCAACTTCAGGGCACACTGAAATCCAGTTAAAGGCAGAATCCCACGCCTCCACAATTTCAGGTGCATAGTTATGATCGCCATCGTATCGGGTTTCTTCACCAAGCAGGCAGCTGCTGATGCCGATGTTTATTTTTTTAGTAGTCATAGCAATACCTCCTCTATTTACATTTTAACTGAATTGTAGAGTTTCGTCAGTAAAATTCATCGTATTTGACGGAACCAATGTAGCTGTGTATACTAAAACTAGTCTGATGACTCTTGGGGGCGACTTGGCTTCGACGGGGTCGGGGGACTGTTGATCGCATGTCGAGATTTCAGGAAACTCGTTAAACACTGAAAAAACAATTAAACGACAATGAGCAACTAGCTCTCGCTGCGTAAATAAACGCCGCGCGTTCTGCGACAGGTGGGTCTCCAGACTCGTCGACAGAGCGCCGTTATCTGGAGACTGGTCCTGAAACGTGTTCTCCGCGTAGGGATGAGATTTTTGAGAACTGGTTAGAAGACAGGCATCGTTTGCCGGCCAGGCTTCTAATGAGACTTTAACTGCAAACTAAACATGTAGACATTGGCAGGGTACCGGTTCTGGACGCGGGTTCGATTCCCGCCGCCTCCACCAATAACCTATTGAAAATTCAATAGTTAGCGTTTTCTGAGCAGAGATCGTCTCCAAAATTACCGAAAATTATTCTCTGAATTGGAAATTCAAACTTCGTACACAGAACTTTCAAAAAAGTTTCAAATCGAAATTCGCCATTTACGCCCAGAAAAGAAAAATCGTAAAGCATTTACAATTTCCTGCCCACAGGATGTATACAATCTATTAAGGGATTCCGAGTGGCTTGACCGAGAGGTGTTTTATTGCATGCATCTAAATACCAGACATCAGATTTATCTTTGGAAGAAATTTCAAAAGGAACACTTAATGCATCTTTGGTTCACTCGCGAAAAGTCTACAAAACTGCAACACTTAGATCTACGTCAAGAATTAACCTAGAGCATAACCACCCAAGTGGAGACCCTACACCGTCAAAAGATGATTCAACTTTGACTCAAAGATTAATAGATGCAGGAGAACTTATTGGAATTCCTGTTTTAGACCACATAATAATTGGTCATGATAAATATTACAGCTTAAAGGAGCATGATGTATTTTAGATATTTGAAAAGTAGCTTCAGAATAAGTCTGAGCTGTGGCAGAGCCGGTTCTTTTAAAACCGACTCTGTCAATCAAGTGGAGATTAGTATTTATCTAACAATTGTCATTTTCCCAGTGAATGTCTCATCATTAGCAATGACTCTATATAAATAAACGCCTGACCCAATAGGTTTACCACCATCAGAGTCAACACTATTCCATAATTCAAACTGTCCATTTGAACCTGAAAGATTCACCTTTTTGGAATAAACTCTTCTCCCTCGTATGTCATAAATCTCGCATTTTACAACAGATTGTTCACTTACATTTTGTCGCCCAAAAACAAGGGTGCTTCCTTTATATTGAACAAAATTTATTAATGTCGCAGGTTCCTCAACTCCAACTGAATTATCTACATTATACAGTTTCAACATTGGGTCACCAACAATTTCACAAGCAAACATATAACTTTTGGCTAGAGAACTTTGTTCTGACATCGCTTCCGATGCATAGACCAAAGACTCACCTATACTCATTCTATTTATAGGGGCTTTGTGAAGACTTGAATACAATGTATCCATCAACACCGGGAGCATCTGATTTTGGACTTCATAGGGCATAAATGTAGATGCTCCAATAACAGCTATTGAGCCTCCTTTGTTGATTTCATAACTAGCCCAAGTATTAATCCACGCATCGTGAGTATAAATATAAGAAGTTGAAGCAGCTCCGAAGCATGTAGTATTTACAACAATGCTTCTCACATCCCCTTCTGAAGTATTCATTCTCCACCAAGACAAGCCTGGCACTATGCCCCCCAAGCTTTGTACAGACTGGTGCTCAGAAACTATCGAAAAAATATAAGGATCATTATTATATTGGGAACCAATACTGTCGCGCATTGAAATTCTATACTCCGAAGAAATACAGCCTGGATACCAATCATCATTATCTTCCGTTGTATGTAACTCTACAGTGCTATTAGTGTAACTAGACATTATCTGGGAAATATTATCTGCAAGGTCAAGAACCTGCTCACGTTGACCAAATATTTCACCACAACTCGTATCATTAATAACACCAAGAGAGACATGTTTATTATATCTATCTGGTAATATCTTAGACTGCGATAAACTGTCCATGTAATCCAGAACCTTGAATACGTACCAAACAAATTCGTTCCAATTTGTTGACGGTATTCTGCCTATTGGAATGTCGGCAATAAAATCGTCATTAAAATCAACATAATAATTATCGTTTGCATACATGTTCGATACTCGGGGGTCATTAATCATATAAGAAGGTACGGAACCCTCTACATCACCTATAATCAGAACAGCCTTCAGAAGACCGTGATCAAAATGATATTCAATAAGATCTTCAACAAAACTTCTATCATGTACGTGCGGACGGTACTCCCTCAAAAACAACATCAAGCCCTTGTTGCTCCCACATATCAGCTAATGGTGCAGCATCATGAGAAAATTCCTCGTCTGTGATAATCAAATATTCCGCATATGATGTACGATCACTAACGAGTGGAGGGTTCGTTACACCTTGTGCAATATCATCCCAATAAGGGTTTTCGATGTGATCATTGTTAGACCGGCGCATTGAAGCATAATCCCGTTCCGGTTGATAATTTGAATGATAATACCAGAACGTTTCATCAACTATTCCATCATCCATACAAGTAATTGACAAATATTTATTTTCCAAATCAACTGGAGTAGAAAAAGTTGCAACATTATCAACTAATGGCTCAAAACCTATTTCTTCATAATTACCATTCGCGGTGGAAGATACTTCCAATAAAATAGAATCACTATCTGACCATTCCTCCAGCCAAATCTGAACTATATTTACTCCCGTAGAATTAGAAATATCAACTGAGACTAATCCTGATGCTCCTCCGTCAGGAGGATTATCCAAACAATGCGCCACAGATGCTGCCGAATATGCACAAGTATATGTATCAAGATGATCACCAAGTGCCATAGTACAATGTTGAATAGAATCACGCATTACCCCCACCATAAGAGCGCCTTCCAAGTCTTCCATGCCAAGTGCATGCCCAATTTCATGAGTAGGTATAATAATACCTCTATCATCTACTTGTTCCCGTTCATATGACGATGAACGAACATGGCAAGCTTGAGGAGTAAATATCTCCCCATTAGCATAGGCCTGAATTTCTGAACAGTGACCTGCAGCTCCCTCACCAATAGATCCGATACCAAAGTACCACTCGGTCTCATCAAGAAAGAACAAATCTATTTTTGGCCCAGTCAACTCACAATCTTCTCTAAGTAAATAAAAAGAACCATCAACTGTATAAAAATCACATATCGTTTGTAGATCGTCATCAGTAAAATCTGGATGGCCATCAACAAGTTCAATCCATCCCCCCCCAATTTTCGCAATGATTACCAACAATTGCATTCCATGTTGGTTGCCAATAAGCTAAATCTCCGGCAGAAGTTCTCATTCTCCATATCGCTTCTGGATCAGAACAGTTAACACCAATCCCATAAACATTTGAACATGCAAAAATCAACAGAAATATCAAATAGAAATACTTCATTATTTATTGCTCCCTTACTAATTCAAGATCAGAAATATAAACACCTAAATAAGATAATATTGAATT
>JAAESD010000366.1 GCA_024229695.1 bacterium | reverse complement strand
CGAAATCACTGAAATTGTGCCAACTATCTGTGAAGAATTTGAGATAATCCATTCTGCAGATTCACCTGGCACATCGACTATGATTCCTTTTGACAGTGCCACCTGTGAAGACTGCCTCGCTGAAATCAATGACCCTGCCGACCGCAGATTTGGCTACCCTTTTACCAACTGCACCAACTGCGGCCCACGATACACTATCATCAAACACATTCCGTATGACAGACCGTTCACATCGATGCATGAATTTGTGATGTGTGAAAAATGTCAGGCCGAGTATGACGATCCAGGCAATCGCAGATTCCATGCTCAACCAAATGCGTGTCCAGAGTGTGGTCCAGAAGTCTGGATTGATGGTATCGAGTCTGAAAATCCAGTGAGCAAAACTGTTGAGCTGCTGCGTGAAGGAAAGATTGGGGCAATTAAAGGAATCGGTGGATTTCATCTTGCTGTTGATGCAAATAATGAAGCGGCAGTTGCCCGATTGCGACAACGCAAAAACCGTGAAGCCAAACCGCTGGCAATGATGGTCCCGGACCTGGAGTATGCTAAAAAGATGGCTGTAGTAACTCCGTCTGATGAGCTGCTTCTAACAGCACTGCAACGACCTATTGTTCTGCTCCCTGAAATTAACGGTCCAGAGCGAGTTGGCCTGATGCTGCCATACACTCCACTGCATCATCTGCTGCTTACTGAATTCGGTGGCCCGCTTGTTATGACCAGCGGCAACCTCAGCGATGAACCAATTGCCATCAGCAATGAAGATGCCAAAACTCGCCTCTCAGATATTGCCGATTTCATGCTTCTGCATAACCGTGATATTGTGACTCGCTGCGATGATTCAGTAGTTCTG
>JAAESD010000365.1 GCA_024229695.1 bacterium | reverse complement strand
TAGAATCCTTCATCTGAGGCGTCATCTCCAGAACCACCATCATCTGAGGTAGCACATGGAGCATCTGCAGACTGAAGGTACTCTAGTTCAATCTTGTAACTAAAACCATCGTTGTCAACACCGGCTTGATAGTAAGCAGACATGAATCCTATTCGGAGTCCGATCTCAACGGTATCTGCATCAGCACCAGAAACAGTCCATTCCTTCACGTTGTAGTGAGGGCTGTTCATACCATATGCAGGAATGTCTGTAATGTAATATCCTCCATTACCATAACCACCAACTGTGTTGACTATAGTTCCTGAATTGTAAAAATAGTAATTTGAGCTACCATCCAACATCAGATAAGCCCTACCTGGCCAGTATTGGCCCTGATATACGCCGCAGGTATCAGTATAGCAATCCACTGTAAGTTTTATCGACATATCCATATTATCTGGAATATCAATTGTATAGTGATCATATGCATAAGGGTTTGAAAGTCCTCCTAAATCATCATGACCTGTGGCAAAACCTGTAATTGTTTGTTCAAATTCATCAACCAAATTGGGCAATGCGGCACATGCGTCTTGATCCGCATCAGGATGATTGCAGGTATAGACGGTAGACTTGTCATAGTAAGTCGCAGTTGACAATGGTCTGAATCCGAAATCTTGTCCAGTACCTCCATCAGATAATATTGGAGTTATTTCTAGAGTGTAATCGGTAGCACGGGTGCTACCAAGCCCACAGTAATCACAATAAACTTCGACATAAATATCCATACCTCCAACATCAGTTCCGTTTGTAGTAGTAGGTGCTGTACCTGCTGTATTCGCATTAGGCCAACTAGGATAAGGAGTATAATCGATAACACAAGTCGAAGTAATACTTATCCAGGTATTTGTATCGATATCATCACAAGTGTAAATAGCACTTCGATAATCATTGACACCTCCAGACCAAATCACATCAACTTCGAATCCATACCCCCATGGGACTGTAATTGTGTAAAGATCAACGCCTGCTGGATCACCATTACTGTACCAAGTAGTTAACGTCCCGTCAAATGTAAATGGTGTACCCGAACTAGAAGGGGAGAAAACTAAACCTGGTGTCAAATCGATGGAATCGGCTGGGGTTGCTCCAGCATCAACACCAGTACAGGCGTCATCGCCAGCACAAGAGCCATCAGAAGGCGCAGAAGCCACTACATAACGTCTAGTATCTTCTTTCAATTCCATATCGGAATAGCCCTCCATCATCGCTACTTGAGACGAGGCGATCATCAATACGGCAATTATTAACGTACGAACAAGTTTTACATTCATGCGGGTCACTAGTCATGACCACGTTATGTAACTGATATAATCATACCGCTGCCTGAGTCAATAAATAAGTTATACATAATAAAATATATCAGAGTAAAATTGCAAACACTCCGCTGAGATAAAGTAGATTTTGATAGATGACAGAGAAAAACTCGAAAAAATAACACCATATGTTATGTTTATCGTGAATACTTGAAGAATCCAATTCCTGATTTTCTGCCTAATTTTCCTTCCTCTACCATTTGAACTAGTAAGGGAGCAGGTGCGTATTTTTCATCATTAAATCCTTCATAAAGAACATTCATGATGTGAAGTACTGT
>JAAESD010000364.1 GCA_024229695.1 bacterium | reverse complement strand
AGTTCTGATTTCGTTTACTGGATGGATCATCCAGCAGGCGCAACGAACTGGGGTAGTCTCGCTGCTGGTACAACATTTACTGCACCAACAAATGCTGTTGACGCAGCAAGTCTAGTTCTAGGTGTCGGTGGTACAACAGCTGCAACAGAAGGTCAGCGTCAACTTGCATACAGCGATCATTTCAGTGATCCAGATATCGAAGATGTCAACCTAGTTATCGCTGGTCCTGCCAGTGTAAACAACGGTGGTGCAACAACTCATGGTGTATTCATCACAGACCTCGTTGAAAAACGAAAAGACTGTGTTGGGTTTATCTCACCTGATAAGAGTGATGTTGTTGGAATAAGTAAATCATATACTGCTGCCTCTAATGTCAAAACTTACTTTGATACTTTAGGTAGTTCTTCATACACAGTATTTGATAGTGGTTACACAAAACAGTATGACAAATACAATGATGTCTATCGTTGGGTGCCTTTAAACGCACACATCGCTGGTTCTTGTGCCCGTACTGATTATCTTGAAGATCCATGGTGGTCACCTGCCGGTATCCAGAGAGGTCAGATGCGTGGTTCAATCGCACTTGCTTTGAATCCAACACAAACAGAACGTGATCTACTTTATCGTGCTCGTATCAACCCAGTAACTGCTTTCCCAGGTGAGGGTACAATCCTCTTTGGTGATAAGACAGGTCTGGCACGAAACAGTGCTTTCAGTCGTATCAATGTTCGTCGGTTGTTCCTTACAATCGAAGAAGCAATCAAGGTTGCTGCTCGGTCTGTGCTCTTTGAGTTCAACGATCAGTTTACT
>JAAESD010000363.1 GCA_024229695.1 bacterium | reverse complement strand
GTTAAATGTATTTATGTTGCGATTGGACAAAAAGCATCATCAATCGCTGCTGTTGTTCGTAAACTTGAGGAGCATGGTGCTTTAGCACATACAATTATTGTTTCTGCATCAGCTTCTGACTCTGCAGCTCTTCAGTATATTGCTCCTTATGCCGGTTGTGCGATGGGCGAGTATTTCATGGAGCGTGGCGAGGATGCGTTAATTGTTTATGATGATTTAACAAAACAGGCTTGGGCTTATCGTCAAGTTTCACTTCTTCTAAAGAGACCACCAGGGCGTGAAGCTTATCCAGGTGATGTATTCTATCTTCACTCACGTTTACTTGAGAGGGCTTCAAGAGTTAATGCTGATTATGTTGAGAAGGTAACAAATGGAGAAGTAAAAGGTAAGACGGGTTCTTTGACTGCTCTTCCTATCATTGAAACTCAAGCTGGTGACGTATCAGCTTTTGTTCCAACAAATGTAATTTCAATTACTGATGGTCAAATCTTCTTAGAAACAGATTTATTCAATTCAGGTATTCGCCCTGCGATTAATGCTGGTCTTTCAGTATCACGAGTTGGTGGTGCAGCGCAAACTAAAGCTGTTAAGAAGTTAGGAGGAAGTATTCGTCTTGACCTTGCACAGTATCGTGAATTGGCAGCCTTTGCTCAGTTTGCATCAGATTTAGATGCTGAAACTAAAGCGCAGATTGATCGCGGAATTCGTGTAACAGAGTTAATGAAGCAAGCACAATATTCACCATTAAATGTTGCCGAAACTGCAACTTCACTTTTTGCTGCAAACTCAGGCGCGCTTGATGATGTTG
>JAAESD010000362.1 GCA_024229695.1 bacterium | reverse complement strand
CACCCAATGGGCCTAGATCTGGTCCTTCAATTACTTCTGGTGCGTCACCAGCAGCTAGAGAAGCTGAAGCTGAAGCAATCCAATCATTAACATGATCAGCGTTATCGGCCATCCAGCTAGAAGCAAGCTCAATAACGTGAGCTTGTGAAGCATCGCCAGCATCTTGTTCAACTTGCAAGAACGCAATGTCAAGAATTGATGGCTTGATCAATGGGAACAAATGACGCAAGAACGGTGTCTCATTAAGACGATCTGTACGCATTGAAACCTGAATATCTGCAGGTTCCCAACCTAACTGACAAGGCTGTGTACACATAGAAGCATCAAAGCCTGTGAAACCTTCTCCCTGAGAGTGAGAAGCTCCACCTTCTTTACCAAGAGGGTTAGAAGCATCCAAATTCGCTTCGACAGAAAGCCAAAGCACATTCTCACCAGGAACAAGAACAGTTACATAAGCAGTAGGAGTCCATGTGTAAAGAATTCCAGGGTCACCGTTATTTACACGGTCGACCATCTCTGCATAAAGAGCGTCGTAACCAGCCTTGGTCTCTTCCATGTTGTCCCACGGAGTAGTTCCGTTACCAAAAGCGATCTGATTCTCAATAATGTCATCACAAGTCCAGTTCTCTGGGCAACCAAGGATCTCTCCCTTACCGTTACCATCAGAATCCAACTGAGACCATAGAGCTTCATCACTGTTTATCTGATCAATGGTTGAAACATTGTTGTCTTCAGCCCATGACTTAGTAACCAAGAATCCCTGAACACCAGCATCCTGGAACAAACCAGGAACGGCTTCTACGTGGTCAGCAACAAGCGACCCGTCGGACAATTGGTTCTCAAACCATGAGAAGTGACCCGGATACCAAGAGTTAGCCCAGAAATCGCATGAACCCTCAGCCATAGCTGTGAATGCATTCGATGGTCCAAGCTCGATCTCAGCCGGATCAGAAACCTCGAAACCAGCAGTCTGCAATATCTGACGTACAATCTCGGCCTGGATATAACCAGAAGCCCAGTCAGCACGACACATGCTCAACGAAACACCCTCACCTGGGTGGTGATCGTGATCATCAGCAGCAGCAGCAGCAGCAGCTGGAGCGGCAGTTGTTGCCGCAGGCGCAGCAGTAGTAGCAACAGCAGCTGAACTGCTAGCCGAACTACTCGCACCATCATCACCGTCAGACCCACAGGCCCCGGCAATCAATCCAAGCGCCAAAACAGCAGAAACAATCCGCCATCCTCGACGCTTAATAAGCTTTTCCATAAAGGAATTCCCCTCCATTTGTTTACAAAAACTCTGAATACACATCAGTATTCAGAGACTTTCGAGTTTAAAGGAATTTACTAACAAACGTCAATGTCGGAATTGTTACAACCCTGCGACAAAAAATTCCCTTAAAAACCGCTTAAAAACTGCCACTGTTACCTTTTCTTAGCAATTAACAATGAATAAATGCCTCAAAATGCCTTTAAAAGAACAGTAAAAAAGTTATTTTTCAGAGCTTTT
>JAAESD010000361.1 GCA_024229695.1 bacterium | reverse complement strand
GATTGTAGATGACTGTAATAAGGACCAATCTGCTGAAATAGTTCAAATAGAATCTGATAAAGATCCCAGAATCAAATTATTCCATAACAAGGAAAACCTGGGTGCTGGCCCCAGTCGAAATGTTGCAATAAAACTGGCAGCAGGAAAGTATATCGCTTTTCTGGACAGTGACGATATCTGGCACCCGCAAAAGCTGGAAATCCATGTCGCATATATGCAAAAACACGATGCCTCTTTTTCCCATACATCATACGGATACATGGATGAAGACGGCGCTCTGATTAAATCAACATACCATGTGAGTAGTGATCCGGTTTCGTATCGAGACCTGCTTAAACGAACTGAGATCAGCTGCCTTACCGCCATGTACGATTGCGAAAAAATTGGTAAGTTCTACATGCCGGATATGAGACGTAAACAGGATTATGCCTTGTGGCTGAGCATACTCAAGACCGGTGTGGTTTCACTGCCTCTTGATCAGGAGTTGGCTTGGTACAGACAGAGAGTTGTTTCCAATACCAGCAACAAATCCAAGCTGATTATCAGTCACTGGAAGTTTCTGCGACAGCATGAAAAACTCAATATTATTGAAAGTTGTTATTATCTGACCTGCTGGGCTTTGGGTGGGTTTGTAAAATATTTTGTTAAATAATCTCTACATATTTTTGTAAACTTCTAATAGCTTTTCTGCCTCAAATTCCCATAGGTATTTATCCATTACAGCCTGTCTGCCTTTTCTGCCCATCTCTGCTGCCAGTTCAGGGTTTTCATGAAGATAGTTAATTGCATCGGCAAGCTCGTCCGGATCTTTCGGGTCTACAGAAATTCCAGCCCCAATACCCTCTATAAGATTTTTCCATACTGGAAAGTTTGAACAGATAACAGGTATTCCTGCTGCCATATATTCGTAAAATTTTGTCAGTTCCTTGCGCTTGTGATGTTCCTTTGGAGGGAAAACGGCCAACCCTGCTGTCCAGTTCCCAGATATGTATCGGTCCATTATTTCAGTAAAAGGCACATGGTGTCCAACGCCAGTGAGATGAAGTCTCTCTTTGTTGTCATAAACAATTTCATAAAGATGTTCAGCCCAGCTGCGACTACATCTACCCACCATGTAAACTTCTGCATCTGGAATCATATTTACGATGTTGGCGTGGTTGTGGCCGCCCCTGTCAAGATAATGAAACCCGGTGTAGAGAACCCGGATTGAATCGGGAATTATATTCTGTTTATCATCGGCTGGTAAAATCTCACGTAGGGGATAGTTCAGAACATGAATCCCTTTGGGGAATCGTTCGCTGTAATATTTTTCAGCAAGCAAACACTTGAACGCCCTGGATGCCAGCTGCTCAAAAGCTCCGAAGATTTTTCCGGCAACAATTGCCAACGGCCTCAACAGATATTCCTTCTGTGAGATAGATGTTACGTAGTCTTCGTGAATGTCATAAACAATTTTATATCTCATAGCTCGCAGTAACAACATGACTGGAATCAGCTCTGGATCATGAAATTGAATAATCGACGGTTTTAATGAAACTGCCTTTTTTGCAACCTGAACAGTAGTAACAATTGCCCTGAATAATCGGTTCGATGGCTTGCTGACAGAGTGTATCTTAACACCGCAATACTCCCGATCTTCCTCTCCAGCTACAACGAGATGAACATCGTACCCGGCGCTGGCGATAGAACAGCATTGCTTGTGCAACACCCGAGCATCACCAGATGGATGAACGGAAGTAACGTGAACAATACGGTTGTTTATGTGGCACATGGTACCAACCTACAATTCGGGGTTGTGTTTTGCATTACCCTGTTTGCTTGTAAATAAACTGATATACAAATCCTTGAGACGATCCTGTTGCTGTTCCCAGTTTATACTATTTTTTACTTTTATTGCATTTTCTTTCATTCGGTCGTGCTTACTGTTGTTCTCTAGTACTTCCATTATTGCAGACGCTATCGACTCTGAACTTTCCGGGTCAAACACAGCCCCAACCTCAAATTCATTTATAATTTTTTCAACTTCTGGAAAATTTGATCCAACTACCGGAACGCCAACAGAGCAATAATCGAAAATTTTATTGGGAGCACAAAGATAATTATTAAGACATGTGTTTTGATAAATAACAACCCCAACATCGGCCAATCTCATATAAGACTCAACCTGCTCAAATGGAACTCGGCCAACCATATAAAGCCGGTGTTGGTTGCTATTGCTAATAGCAATAGCTTCCATTGCTTTCATAGCGGCGCCATCGCCAACAACTAACAGGCGTACATTCTGTGGTAAGTATTTTAAAGAATCAACAAGCGTATCAAGTCCTCGTCCTGTTGTTACTACTCCTTGATAGATAACTATCTTAGGGTCTGCGATTTCTTCTTTAAAAGGGGAAACCGCATCTGGTCCACGCAGAATTCCACTTTGTGGAGTAACGTTCATAATCACTGTTGGTCGTTGTGTTATTCCGTATTCATCTAACATTACATCTGCTCTGGCTGAGCTCGCGCAAATAACTCCACTTGCTCTTTTTAACAAAGACTTGACTGTTTTTCTTAATAGCTTTCCGTATACAGTTATATGGATACGACCAGAACGGTGGCATTCTAACTCATGAGCATCATAGACAAATGGTGTTTTTGTAATTTTTGCTACTATCCATGCAGGGAATGCTCCTTGAACTTCATGGCCATGGCATACTGTTGGCTTTTCTTGCAAACCCATAACTATACAGCGAACAGCGAATTCAAAATACTTAATGGGCCAAAAAATTGAAGCCTTTGGCAATTTATCACTTATAAGATTTATTGGCCTAACATCAACCGGGGCATCTACACTCCACTTGTTGCCTTTATGTTCATTGCGACATATCGACACAACTTTCCAATCTTCAGCAAGTGTCTCTGCGGATCTAAATATCCTGGGAATGTTTCTTGCATCTTTCAGAGAAAACATAGCCACAGTTTGTTTGTTGCTCTTACATGTTTCCATCAGGCTATTTTTTCCTCTCTGTTTGCCGCTCGCTCCTAAGTCCGGCCAGCATTATAAACCAATAAATAACAGAAAATTGTGAGTTAATAACAAGATCACTGTTTGTTAGAAAAAAACAACAAGAAGCAAATAAAAGAGATCGGAACAAATCAGAATCAACTCGTGCTTCTCTTTTATACGACAACCACATCCACCAAAACAACATACAACAAACACTTAGCCCCAATAGGCCATGCTCTGAGGCAATTAAAAGGAACCCGTTATGGGGCTCCATAACTGTGAGTTTTCCGTTAATAGTTTTATACTTAATTTTATCTTGGTTATTAATTCTGATTTCACTATAAACCAGACCAGGCCCTCCGCCTAAAACCGGCTTTGATAAAACCTGATCAAGCGATGCTTGTGCACTTGAATACCTCACATAGGTGCTAAAATCATCTGTTCCCATAAGCCTGTCGAAATTATATCCCTGGGTGACCATAAACCCAGCCAGCGCAATAACTGCGACAACCATTACTATAGTTATTGAAAAAACACGCATTCGTTTTTTGGAAATTAAAACATATGATAAGTAAAAAGCTATTAATGACAGTACTACCGATCGTGAGACCGTAAAAATCAAAGCACAGGCAGTAAGCAATGCAATAAAACCATCGATACGATTTTTGTGGCTTATGTATTTATGAAAAGAGAGACCGTGTGCCAGCAACACAAGAAAACCTGTTGTGATTGTACTTCCAATCGGAGACCAGCCCCTCATAAACCCCTGTCCAACATCTCCCGCATTTATACTCCAACCCATTACCGAAGAAAAGACATCTGGCCTAATTGCTGAAAATATTAATATCGATGGGATTATTATTCCCAAATACATCAGGTATATAGAATAATTTTCTTTTTGAGATGCTGCCCCACGTGAATTCCTGTCGACAAGTATCCACGCCAGCACGAAAGGAGCAACAGACTCTGAAATAACTTGAATTGCTGCAAATAAACCAGTCACTCCTTCATTAACCAGCCCGCTAATCAAGGCAAGGACTATATAGGCTCCTCCCAAAATTGATATCACTTCAAAAACTCTTCTTTGAGCCCGTTTTTTTGAAATACGAACCAATCCTAATACTACAATTAATCCCCATACATATATCTGAAACCCATCGAAAGGTCGATCCGCTAATTCAAGCCGGACAGCAGCATTAAAACGAGATAAAAATAAAACAATTGTTCCAAATATTGCCACCGTAAAAAGTTCTCTTTGGGGGAAACCGGATCTGTGCAAGTAAATTAATCCAGCCCCAAAAACAGAAAGTAGCACTATTAGTAAAGCTAGCACTTTAGCGCTCCTTTAGTTTTAAGATGTCGTTTTTTAGCTCGCCCAAAAACCATAGTGCTAAAACATACAATAAGAATACTGCTATTGTTGATGCTACAAAAAATGCTATATCAGAAATACTTGCCGAGATGTATTTAAAAAAAACAATCAATAATGACGCTGGCACCAGACTCATCGTTACTCTTTTTACCGTCGGCCAAGGAACAACCACTTTAGTTGGTCGTATTCCCCATGTTGCAGAAGCAATAAGAATTAAGCCGTGGGCTACCATGGCTCCAATTGCGGCACCCACAAATCCTATTAGCCTGACCAGTAAAAGAGAAACAATTATATTTACTATAGCAGCCATAAGCCCAATCTTCGCCATTGTTTTTGTTCTTTTTGAAATCAAAAAATCTAGAGCAAAATATTGGCTCAATCCATATAGAAATGACCCTAGCGACAGTAATCTTAATGCAGCTGAAGCATGAACATACTCTGGGCCGGCAATTGTTGATAACAAGTATGGGGCATGAAAAACAATAATTAATAGTACGACCGGGGCTCCCAGGAAAAAATAGCGAAGTCCATCTCGCACGATAGGTTGTATGCTCTTGCCGTTTTCATGGAGATTGATTGCAAGAGGATATAATCCAAGCATTACTACCTGTTGAAAGACCATGATTGGGGCTAATCCTAAGCCAAAAGCTGCCGAGTACAGCCCGGTCGCATCAGGACCATCAAATGACATAACAATATATCGATTCCCTGCTATTTGAATCTGTGTAGCAATAAGAACAAGAGACATCGGCATGCCAAATCTGAAGAACTCTTTTTGGATGTCCCAAGAAAACGATTTTATTTCAATATTTTTCCATGCCCCAACACTCGTCCAGGCAATAGCTCCAACTATTATAACCCCGGAAATAGCGGCCATTAGGTATGATGATATTGTACCAAAAACCAATATTGCGATTATCCCCAGAACATGCCTCGACATGCTGGCAAATACTCTTAACAGGGTAAATGAAACCGGTCTTTCGTCCGCCCTAAAAATCATTTCGGCATTTACTACAAAACCCATCGCTGCTGAGTTAATTAAAACAAGAATTATAACACTGTAAACTGCATCGTTTATTTGGAAAAAGGAGGAGCTCTTTATTGACAAAATTATAATAACCATTGCAAGAGCGCTAGTGGCCAACCCTACAAGCAGATTTGTGAAAAATACATTTGGTTTTTCTGATAACGAACGCCTAAAACGAAGAGCACAGTTGTTTATCCAGTCAAAAAAAACAACTCTTAGCATCGCAACAGTAATCAACACTATTGAAAGATTTCCGTATTGTGCTGCGCTTAAATTGTGAGTTAAAATAGGTATCGATATAAGCCCAAGAAGTGGTTCAATAAACCTGGATGGTGCATATCTAATGATTGCTCCCACAACGCCTGTGCTTGATTTACCATTAATGTTTTGCTTCACCTAGTGCACCACAACCCAATCACCTGTTCTTTTATGCTTTAAACTTGTGAGTTTAATAAAACAATTCTCCCTAAACTCCCTCCGCGTCACTACCGCGGCGCCCCTTAAAATCAGGCACCAGACTCAACAAGTCGCTCCATAACCGTTCTCTGTCTTCAATTTCAGCAGCTGCAATTATAGACTCAACTGTATTTTCTACAGCTACAATGTCAAAACTCTGCCTTGTTGCAACCTTGATCCCTGGATTATCTGTAGGCTGCGGCTCTTCTCCTTCAGCCCAAAGCTCTTCAAACAGTTTCTCTCCAGGCCTGAGACCTGTGTATTCAATTTTCACATCAACTTCAGGAGTAAGTCCCGACAGCCTGATCATCTGATGTGCAAGATCACTGATTTTAACAGGGTCTCCCATATCCAAAATAAACACATCGTCGCCTCTGCCCATTGCGGCTGCGTATAGCACCAGCTGAACAGCCTCTGATATTGTCATGAAGTAGCGCTCTATGTCCCGATGGGTGATTGTAACTGGCCCGCCCTTGCTGATCTGTTTATTGAATACTTCAACAACACTTCCAGCACTGCCAAGGACGTTGCCAAATCTGATGATTGAAAAGTTTGTGCTGCTCTGTTTCTTGTGTGATAGAACAACTTTTTCAGCCACCTGTTTTGTCGCGCCCATCACGCTGGTTGGGTTCACGGCTTTGTCTGTGCTGATCATTACAAATCGATCAACATTGAATGCCGATGCCGTTTCTACCAGCTGCTTTGTTCCAAGAATATTATTGCGAACAGCTTCTTCAGGATGGAATTGTAATATCGGCACATGTTTGTAGGCTGCAGCATGGAATACAATATCCGGCTTTGCCTGCTGGAAAAATGTATTCAGACGTTTCTGATTTTTAATGTCGCCAAGTAAAAAATCGTATTCGCAATTCTGGTTTGCGCTTTTCAGTTCCTGCTCAATTCTAAACAATCCATTTTCGTCTTTATCCAGACACGCTAAATATGCAGCTCCGTTTTCAACAACCTGTCTGCAAAGTTCTGAACCGATACTTCCTGCAGCTCCAGTTACCAGCACTCGTTTGCCGCTAATTAGTTTTTGCAGGATTTCCGGATCACCGCTTACCGGTCTTCTACTTAAAAGGTTTGTGGTGCTGAAATCTTCAACTCGATGAACGGCAAGTTTTTCACTTTCCATTATTTCCCAGAAACTTGGGATTGATTTAAACGGCAACCCTGATTCCTGGCATAAATTAACAATTCGGTAAAGTTGTGATGTCGATGCTGTAGGAATAGCCAGCACAATAACTTCTGCTCTGCGTTTTTTTGCGACATCTTTTATCTCACTGATAAGTCCATCAACGGGAACTCCACGGATTCGCATTCCTTTTTTATTTGAATCATCGTCTACAATAGCAACAGCCTTGAATCTTCCCAGGTGTGCAGATTGCATTGCCTCGATAGTAAGATTTCCTGCTATGCCAGCTCCAACAACAACGGCACGCAGGCGTGGCTTGGTGTTTCCAAGCCCGTCTTTTGCTCCGCCAATTAAGCGATAGCCATACCGACCAAACGTTGCCAAAACCATACAGAGGAACATGTCGATTGCCAGAGACGACAAAGGAAATCCCCCTGGCTTATCCCAAAACAGCCATAATGAAATTATTATCAATGCAGACCCGGAAAGGACGCTGCCTATCAGTGGGGGTAGATCTTCCAGCGAGGCGAATCGATAAGATGTTTTGTGAATTCCGCTGATCCAGAAAAATAGAATGCGAACGGGAACAGTAACAACCAGCATTGCCAGCCACCACGGAAACCAGTTCTGGTCAGGTGTTGGTAAAAACCCACCCAGAAGCCCGAAACGAATGAAAAAAGAAAGGGTTACAGATATTGCAGACAGTGTTCCAAAAAATAACATCGTGAACAACAGCCTGTGCTTTCGTATTGCGCCAACAAGACTGCTTTCTTCCAGCATCAAAGACATTACAAGCTCACTTAACCGTGTTAAAAATCCAACCTGTTGTTAACTGTTTCAGCTTGTTGAAAGTAAAGCCTGAATGGGGAATCGTCCAGCCTGATTCACATAAACAAATAGCCCCGATATTAAATCGGGGCTATTGAATGTTTTGTCAGGCTACAGTTTTTTGCCGTCTGGAGACCAGATTTAAATTTGAATAAGTCGCATGTTTTTCCACTGCAACTTGAAACCGAAGCCCAGAATGGAAAGAGGCTGGTTCCAGAACATTGCCCCTGTTGAACAATGTGTCAAAAATAGTCGCCAAATCGCTTGCAACATTACTTCGCACTAAAAACCGCTGATATGAACGGATTTTATAGGGCATAATGTACTGTAAATAAAATTCTGTTGGATTGTCTGTGACAGAAAGTATCTCTTCCTCACGCCTGAAAAGAAGCGTTGTTCTGTCAGTAATTCCAGGTCGATATTTAAGTATTTCACTATATTCGCCAGCAAACTTGTTCACAAACTCAGGAACTTCAGGTCTGGGACCAACCAGAGACATATCTCCGGTAACAACATTGAAAAGCTGTGGAAGTTCATCAATTTTATGTCGTCGCAAGAATAGGCCAACTCTGGTAATTCTTGGATCACCGCCAATAGTCAATTTTTTGCCAATGGCTTCAGCATCTGAAACCATTGTGCGAAATTTGAAAATCCTGAACCTGGAACCATACAGACCAACCCGAGTCTGACGGAAAAATACCGAACCTGATGTTTCTGATTTTATGGCAATAGCTACAATCGCAAAAAGTGGCAATAGAAGAATAACACCAAATACAGAACTAGATAGATCAATAAACCTTTTTAACATAACCCCACATCCTTGTGTTTAGGCACGGCCTCCTGCCATGCTATCAGCAATACACCAAAACAACATCTTGGGCGAGGATGAGTGTCTTTATGGCACAATATTTCTAGTCTGAATATGCAAGTTGCATGCCATTATCTGTACGCTTGGAACAAGTTAACATTATTCCATATTTTGGCAAAGAGTTTTTTTCAATAACCTGTTGCCATGTAACATTCTCTTACACTATTCTTAACTGATATACTCGATTTTCAAGGAGCACGTTTTGAGTCGAAAAGATTTTCTACCCTTCTCGCCGCCATTTATTGGTGAAGAGGAAATAGCCGAAGTTGTTGACAGCCTGCGTTCTGGGTGGATAACCACCGGCCCAAAAACCAAACGGTTTGAACAGGAATTTGCTGAGTACTTTAATGCACCTGCAGCCCTGGCGCTGAGTAGCTGCACTGCGGCCCTGCACACAGCCCTGGTTATTAATAAAATCGGCCCTGGTGATGAAGTAATAACAACCCCAATGACCTTTACAGCTACTGTTGCGGTAATTGAACATGTTGGAGCAACTCCAGTGCTTGTTGATATTCAGCCAGACACCATGAATATCGATCCTGTGAAAATACAGGCAGCAATTACTGACAAAACAAAAGCTGTCATAGCCGTCCATTACGGTGGCCATCCATGTGAAATGGATGAAATAAACTCAATCTGCAATGAAAATAATCTATTGCTCGTTGAAGACGCAGCTCATGCCATTCCCGCAAAGTACAAAGATGTGTTTATTGGCTCGGGTGATAACCCTGTAGCGTTTTCATTCTATGCAACAAAGAACCTGACTACCGCTGAGGGCGGAATGTTGACAGGTGGAAAACGTCTTATTGAAAATGGTGTTGTTTCCAGTCTGCATGGAATGAATCGTGATGCCTGGAAACGCAACGACAAGACAGGAAGCTGGCGCTATGACATCGTCACTCCTGGCTTCAAATACAACATGACCGATTTGCAGGCAGGTCTGGGACTGGCACAGTTGAAAAAACTGAAAGCAATGCATAGCCGTCGTAAAGAAATTGTCGCAATGTACAACAATGCTTTCAAGGATGTTG
>JAAESD010000360.1 GCA_024229695.1 bacterium | reverse complement strand
CAGCCAGTTTCCAGTTCACTGCAGCGATAAAGTCTTTATCATTTTTCGATGCATTCACTTCCAGAAGTGTGCTGGCTTGTTCTGTATTGTAACAGGTAAAGAATGCCCAGCCGTGTGAAGGACCTTTTCCAGCATGAGCCAGATCATAATCATAACCAGGTACAATAATCTGAAACTCGATGTTCATATCACCATGTTCAGGATCGACCTTGATAAATGTGAGAGTTCCTTCAAAGTTTTCTTTGTAGGAGTCAATGGAGACATCTCTCTGGGGGATCGGTACACTAAAACGTGTAGAGGCTACCACATACTCAGTGTTTTGAGTGATAAATGGTGACCCGTGGTTTCCACCTGAGTTGGGAATCTCAATGATCTCTGCTGTTTCAAAGTTTTTCAGGTCAACACGGGCAACACGGGTTGTGTTGTTGGCATTGATGAAAATCCAGCGACCATCGGTGACACCATCAGTTTGTGATAATTCAGGATGGTGGGCATCATCCCAGGGGATTTGACCAAAAGTGGTCTGAAGCATGCCCTTGGTTTCTTCTGTAAACCCGTAGCCATTTTCAGGGTCAACTGAAAATACAGGAATTTCTCTAAATAACCGGCCTGATGGCAAGCCATAAACACCGATTTGACCACTGAAGCCACCTGATGTAAAGGCATAGAACTCATCATATTCACCTGGGGGAACATAGACAGCTGATGCTGCATCGCTCGACCCTAGAATCGGCTTGTCTTTTTTTGCACATTCTGAAATGAGCAGAAAGGCGGCAATTACCAGAAT
>JAAESD010000359.1 GCA_024229695.1 bacterium | reverse complement strand
GGTTCATGATTTGAACCGGGTTGATGATCAATATTGGCAGCTCGATCTACAAGGTCCCTCCGGCAGTCGTCAGGTTCAGGCTCCCTTTGTCTTCCTAGGAGCTGGTGGTTGGACTCTGCCCTTATTGCAGCGATCAGGCATCAAGGGAGGTAAGTCTTCTGGAGGCTTCCCGGCTAGTGGTCAGTGGTTGGTGTGTTCTGATCCTGTTTTGGTAAATCGCCATCACGCCAAGGTCTATGGAAAGGCCAAGGTTGGTGCTCCTCCCATGTCTGTGCCGCATCTTGATAGCCGATGGATCGATGGTCGTCGCTCTTTGTTGTTTGGTCCTTATGCAGGATTTAGCAGCAACTTCTTGAAGCAGGGATCGCGATTCGATCTGTTGCGTTCAATAAAGCCAAACAATGTTTTGCCAATGTTGAATGTTGGCATCACCAATATTGATTTGGTGAGATATCTCCTTGCTCAGTTGCGTCAGAGTCAGGAGGATCGATTCACAGCTCTACAGGAATATTTGCCTAGGGCACATAAGCAGGACTGGAACCTTGCTGTTGCAGGCCAACGGGTGCAGATCATTAAGCAAACTGCTCAGGGAGGACGCTTGCAGATGGGTACTGAAGTGGTTACGGCAGCGGACGGATCTCTGGCAGCTTTGCTAGGAGCTTCCCCAGGAGCGAGTACTGCCGTAACGATCATTCTTCAAGTTTTGCAGCGTTGTTGGGGTGAGCGAATGGCCAGTCGATCCTGGAATGAACGATTGCAGAAGCTTCTACCAAGTTATGGGAAGGAATTGAGCTCAGAACCAAATCTGTTAATGAAAATCCGCCAAAGAAATGATGAACTCCTGAATCTTGTCTAGGTCTAATTTAAGTTTGAATGTTGTTGATGCTATGAATCAATTAAGTCCACATAAGGCTTGAAAGTTGGGATAAAATTCAAGAACTCTTTTCTCTGTTGAGACGCTTGTTTCTGGACCTTCAAACTCGTATGTGACGACCGCTATCCCTGATGGGGGTATGCTTG
>JAAESD010000358.1 GCA_024229695.1 bacterium | reverse complement strand
TTGACTGACAAAGACACCGTCGACAGATTGGTTTATGAGGCAAAGGTAGGCAGGGAACTGCGCTACACAGTGGTTAGAAAAGATAAAATAGTAACCGGGAAAATAGTTCTGGAAGAATTTCCCAGATAGCTATTTGAACAGAGCTTTTGTTGCTCCCCAGCTTGTTTCATAATTTTCCTGCAATGCATTGTTTGAAATATCAATAAGTTCCCCCGCAAGTACAATACCCAGCGCCTGATTTGCAATCAGGTTTGGATGTGAGTCATATGAGTCGTGAAATTTCTCATACTCATATTTCAACATATTGCTTGCTGGTGACCCATCATCAGGGTGTGCCAGGAAATCAAACATATCAAAATAATGGACATTGGTTGCCCCACTCAGGAGTTCACTGCTTCCCATCCAGTCTGCAAATTCGCGAGCTCTCCTGGAATCGTTACTTGAAGTTCCAAGTCGATGCCTTGGTGGTGGCGACATCAATAAAAACGTTTTATCAGAATGAGTCTCCAAAACTTCTACAATATCGTAGTAATATTCTTTGAATTGCTGTAATTCAGCATTGCTGGTAATCTGAGATGCAGAATAACAGGACTTAAAAACAATAACATCATGATTGGCCAGTATTGCATCTTTTGCTGAATTTGAACTGGTCCAGAGGTAGTGTAAACCGCCAGGATCTGTGTCATCATTTGGTATATTATAACCACCGACAATTTCTCCAGCAGGATTTGTCAAG
The DNA here is from genome assembly GCA_024229695.1 of bacterium. Lineage (GTDB taxonomy): Bacteria > Krumholzibacteriota > Krumholzibacteriia > LZORAL124-64-63 > LZORAL124-64-63 > JABIBH01. The sequence goes on along the minus strand of JAAESD010000358.1, from coordinate 564 downwards.
CCGATATGATTATAGTCGTGATCCCACAGTTCCAGCTCTGTACCATTCATTGCATTGGAACTGTCAATATGATCTCTAACTGACCCGTAATCGATCACATATCTACCAACAGAGTTATGCAGAAAAAAGATATTATCCCCTGCATCGACGAGCTGTGGACTGAGCAAAACAGTCATTATAGTGCAAAATAGCAGTGTTATTTTCATGTTGGACGAAACCTCTCTTGAATAATTTGGGACAAACTAACACACTTCACACTACAATGCAACTTGTATGCCACGGTAGAAGAATCAAAAAGGGCCAATAAGTAGTGTTTGGGCATCTTAAACTACCAATCAGTACAAACTGGCCCTTATAGTTACAGTATTATATCACATATTTTGCTACAATCCTGATTTTTTTTGAATATTTTTTAATAAATTGGAAAATAATCATTCCGAGCCCGATTCCGCTCTTCCCATCCCTCTTAAAAAAGACTATATTCCTGCTGACCAAGAGGAGCCTGACCCGGTTTTTACCGGCGATCGGTTTGTCCGCCGCCCTGTCCGGGTAGGCAAGGGCTGC
>JAAESD010000357.1 GCA_024229695.1 bacterium | reverse complement strand
TCAGTTCTGCTTATCCGCCCTTGTCGATACTGCAGGACATTCCCTTTTGAATCCGTGATGATTGTCGTTGGCGTAACACCAACACGGAAATGATTCAATGTTGCCGCCGCGTTAGGGTCATCCACATCAATCATCACCGGGATGAACGCATCATTGACCGTAGCCATCACCTGCTCATCCGCCCAGACCTCACGTTTCATGATCCGGCAGGGAGAACACCACTTCCCAGTGAAAAAGAGAATGATAGGTTTGTCAGATTCGACCGCCTGTTCTTGCGCCGTCGTATAGTTGACAGTCCAGGTAGCGCGATTGGAAGGTACATAGAAGGAGTACCAGGCGTAGGCAAGCGATACGACGAGGAAAGTAAGCCAGAACCACTGCCAAAACCGACCTGACTTGCCCTTACTGGGTAGAGATTCCGGCTCAGTGGTTGGCACTATTGGTGGCTTATTCTCGTTCATGAAACATCCTCCATCAAACTAATGTTATCTCGCACAACCGGACGCTCTCCTCCCTTTTAGACTTAACGCAAAAGCATCCTACCAAACTGAAAAATATAGTCAAACATAATAGCTTCTTACCCCATCACTACTCCCAACACTCATCCCTGGATTTACACGCCATTTCATTATCATCAATAGTGTTTTTCATCTAATTTTTCATCCTGACTAAAAGTAGATTTCAAACCTTTCGAGAAAATCATTCTCTGAGAATCATCTAATGATGCCTCGGGATGCAGCATCAGATAATCAGCAGGAGGCATCTCTCCCACAATTATTTCATCGAAACTACCCGAAATATCTCCCATGTCAGGTACTGAAATATTAAAAAGCTCTCTACCTTCATTGACATTTTGGGTAACGAAAAAAGCCAAGGGGCCTATATATGCATACCATGGCCATTTTGTCTCATTGCTGTGGCAATCGGCGCATGACTTCTGGAATTGTTCTTCTGTTGCCGGGGAATCCCATATTACAATATTTTGAACAGGCGGATTGGTTCTTGGTGCAAATAATCCCGATGCTGCCACGATGATTGTAAAAGATAGAATAATTATCGTTATTATTCTTTTCATTACTTCTCCTGAAAGTGTGTTGTTTGGCTAACTAATATCATTCAGAATGTATAAACTCCTACGATATTTTCCTGATTCCTGTAACCTCAAGCATCCTACCTAACTACAAAAACAAAGTCAACAGTGTTAACTTGTTTTACAGTTCGTATGAGCCCTTCTCCCTAAAAACCTCTCAGCACAAAAAAAGACCCACAGTAACCTGTGAGTCTTTCTTTTAAGTGGTACGCCCAGGAGGATTCGAACCCCCAACCTCCTGGTCCGTAGCCAGACGATCTATCCAATTGATCTATGGGCGCACCTTAATATTCAAAATTTGCTGGCGGAGAGGGAGGGATTCGAACCCTCGATAAGTTTCCCTATACACGCTTAGCAGGCGTGCGCCTTCAGCCACTCGGCCACCTCTCCGCAACACACTGTTTTCTAAGAACCTGGCGGAGGACGAGGGACTCGAACCCCCAAGGGATTTCTCCCGGCGGTTTTCAAGACCGCTGCCTTACCAATTAGGACTAGTCCTCCGGCTAGGTTATTTCAGGCACAACTGTGCCGACGCAGAACAGTACTAACGGCGCTTCAATTTGTCAAGAAACCCCTTTATTCCTGACTCAATGTTATCCTCAATTGTACCTTGCTGTTGGGACAAATCCAGTTTCACAGCTGGCTTTGGCAGTTTTCCCTTAACCCGTAGAGGTATCGATATTCTGCTCTCGTTATCTCGAAGCAAATCCGCCATAAATGTCATGTCACCCAAATCAGGCGTAAAACCTGTTGGCAACCTGGTTTCCAGCATAAAGTCCACATCCCCGACAAGAGATACTATGCCACTTCCAGTCCAATCTGTATCTGGGCCTTCAAGCCTCAACTCACCAACACTGTATTTGCCATTATTCAAAGTCATATGGTGGCTGAAACCGTCAAAATCTATTTCCAGCAAATCAGTTCGATTACCAAGATATTGCTTAATTCCCGATAACACCTCAGTAGCAGAAACAACGCCATCGGATACAGTGATATCGCCATCGGCAGTAATTGACATTGGCAAGACCTCTCCATTTCCAACCGCGAAATCTCCTTCAACAGAACAATCAATCTTTCCGGAAAGATATTCATCGAGTGCGACTCCATCTACCGGGATTTCTTTGCCAACCATATTAAACCTGAAAAGTGGCTCAGAAACCGTGATGTCCTTACAAGAAACATTGCCGGTCAATACCCCATCGCCAATATGCAATTTAGCATCATCCACATCCAGAGCAACCTGGTCAGTTACAACAGTGCCGGTCAAAGTCATATCATAAAATTCCGCGATAACATCGACAATAGTATTGCCTTTTGCGGACATCTCACCCTGAATATTTACTGTATCTACAAAAAAGTCTCGCTCACCAGTAATTGCGATATCAAAAATGTCAACTTCACGGATAGTACCTTTAAACAGACTGCCCCAGGAAGTTTTTGCTGTAGCATTGGAGAAACTGACTGCTCCACCCTCGCTCAAAATCAAAGAACCAGTTTTGCAAGTAACACCAGGAGAGCCTAAGAAGGTTACTCCATAACTGTCACATATCAATTGATTGCCGGTTTGCAGAAAAACCTGCTTTTCAATCTGTTTGCCAAACATCGGAGTCATTGTGAACACTTTTATAAGCAGTATCACAACAATCAGAACTGAAACCAGGATTCTAATGAATTTCATTTTTACTCCATTGCAGTGGCTGTAATAATGCCACCACCGATTACTCTATCGCCATCAAATAAAACCAAAGATTGCCCCGGTGCTACACCAGCCTCGGGAACAGAAAAATCGACAGTCAGATTGTCGCCATCAACTGTATAATTCGCAACCGGCGCACCAGTGTGATTGTGTCTCACTTGTGCAATTGAAGCCTGGCCAGAAAAACTGCCTGAAATCCTATTGCAGAAAATTTTATTAACCAACAGGTCCGATTTTTTTCCAACTACAATCCGGTTCTTTGATACATCAACATCTCTTATATAAACCGGTTCCCCCATCGCAACACCAAGTCCCTTGCGTTGGCCAATGGTGTAGTGAACCAGCCCTCGATGTTTCCCGACAACAGTGCCATCAATAGTCACAATATCGCCAGGAGTCTGCTGATCAAAAAGAAATGACCTGTCGTCATCGGGAATGAAACAAATTTCCTGGCTGTCTGCTCTTTTTGCTGCATCCATCCCCAGAGTCAGAGCTGCTTCACGAACATCAGGTTTAACAGACCAGCCAAGTGGAAACAAGCAGCGTTTCAGCATCTCGGCAGGCAAGCCGTACAGGAAATATGCCTGATCTTTTTTAGTATCGATTCCTTTATGAAGATGACCGTCAATAACTCTGACATAGTGTCCAGTAGCAATAAAATCGCAGCCCATTGTATCAGCTAATTTAAGTAATTGAGGAAAGCGAACAAAGGTGTTGCAATCCACACAAGGATTCGGTGTAAAACCTGAAGAATATGTTTCAACAAATGGATCAATAACCGATGCTTTGAAATCTACTTCGACATTGCTTACAAGATGATCCGAATCAAATCTTGCGGCGAGCCTGCGAGAGGATTCAATTGCTTCCAATGAGCAGCAGGACCTGTTGTCATCGCCACCGTATGAATCATCTTCAAGACAAAAGTTCTTCAGTGTCACGCAATGAACTTCACAACCAAGATGCTTTAGCAGTGCAAGTGCAACGCTACTGTCCACACCACCACTAATGCCTAGTAAAACAGAAGCACCGGCGGGAATCGACCGGTGCATTTCTGGATTTATTTCAAGAGGAAAACTCATCGCTCACCTGTTGCTAATGTTTACTCTTGGGCGAGCTGGTTTTTGAACCAAATTTTTTCTTCTTTAGTTCTTCTGGCGTATCGGAATTCATCAAGTCATCAATAACCTGAATATTTTCACGTGAAGTCTTGCCCACATCTCCATCAGGATCGTATTTGGCAGCCAATTTCCACTCGACAATAGCTTCTTTGTAGATTTTTGTCTCAGCAAACATTATACCAAGTTTGTAGTGAGCTATTGCACTTTCCGGATCAATATCCAGAACAGTCTGGTACTGCTTAATTGCACCTGTGAAATCTTTTTTCTTGAAAAGCAAAGAACCAAGATTAACTCTCGAATTCACTTCAGTTGAATCAACTTCAATAGCTTTAAGATAATATTTCTCAGCTTGAACTATAGCATTTCTGGATTCGATGTTTCTCATTTCGCCCAGTTCATCCCAAACCAGTCCAGCATTTGCATAAGCATGAACAAACATAGTGTCAGCAGCAGCAGATAAATCATAAAAGACCAAAGCTGAATCAAGCAACGCTTTGCACTCTAAAGTGACAGCACCATTTTGGGCTGCTTTAATCACCCCGGATTTGTCGTACATTATATTGCCAAGCTCCCAGAGCCCGTAGTGGGCCATTTCTGGATTATCGGTGATAAACAGGTGTAGTGCTGCCTGTTGCTCTGCTTCCGGCAACTCTCGAATAGGATCCAAGACCAGGTCCAGCTCCGATTTTGTAGCATCGTTGCACCCTGACATCATTCCCAAAACCAAAAAAAGCATAATTAAAGTTAGTTTTGTTTTCATTGCTACCACCATTTCTCAAGTCCTGTTACTGAAACAGTCATCCGTAAATACTTATCCTCTACACCATGTTTCTGCTTGTCCCCTGCCCATCCATAAGACAAGGCAAAGTCAAGGTGACCATCTTTACTTTTGAAAGGAAGCCCGGTACCAACAGAAATCCGGTTTTCCATTATCTCTTCATCGTTTACTGTGTAGTTCCATTTCTGTCGATGGAAACCAAAGCGCAGAGGCAAGTTTGAAAATCCCCCGCGTCTTTTTGTTGCAGAAAGTCTTTCTACCCCGACACCAAAAGTCCAGCCATCAGTCATTTGATCTTCATAAACTGGATTACCCGTAAAGCCACTCATTGGCTGGCTTTCAAATTCGAATCCAAAACGTAATCGGTCTGCAGGCTTAACTGAAGCTCCTGCGTTCCATACAGCTGGCAAATGCCATGTATGTTCCGAGACAACATTTCCAGCTACACCTGTCATCTCATATGTTCTGGTAATATCCCAATCGTGGGCAGTTGTATAGGAAGCACCCAGTGTAAACATTTCCGATGGAGTCAAAAGAACAGAGAACGTACTGGAGAGTCCATCTATTTCATCAGTTTTGATCTCAGTTGTAGGTCGGTAAATTGGATTATTGTTATTGTCAACCGGATCCGTAAAAGAATCAGTTGCCCTTTCTCTGATTGTTCCTTGTACAAGGTTCAGGCTGGTTCCAATCCTTATCATGTCATTAAAACCAAAAGACACTCCCAATGGAGCTTCAAACTGAGTCCCATCGCGTCGGAAATAAGCAATACCAGCAATCTCTACAATTCCTGTATCTGCCTCAACATACCATAGGTTATTATGCTGAGTATCATACTGTGTACCACGCAAACCACGCAGACCGGCGCTAATAACAAGGTTACCATCCATAAATGGAACTGCTGCGCGCAAGGAAGGAGTTCTTACTCGATAGCTTTTTCTCTGTAATGAGTCATCTTTAGAATTTGCAAATTCACCATAACCGCTCATGCTGATTGTAACTTTTTTCAAACCAGCCAAAGCAGCCAAATTATGGAACGAAGGAGTCAGAGTGTCATAATCTGCCAGTCCCCAACAACGAGCGTCAGCACGAGCATCGCTTGATCGAACATCGGGACCAAGGTTAGTCAAAGCAAAAGGGCTTTGAGCAAGGGCAGGAACAGCAGACAAAAGGAAAATAATGAATAATTTTCTCATTATTCACCTCCAGTATTTCGTTCAGTATAAGTTATCTCAAGATAAGGCCTGTTTTCAGAATCATCAGTGCCTGCAAACCAGAACCTCGATAGATAAAAATCAGGGTCAATACTTGTCAGATCGTAATTGGGGAACATGTCCTCACCTGTAAATAACATAAAGTGCATTGGCTCTCCATCATACACCCCATTAGCATAACGCTGGACGTGGCTTGTTACTGCCAGCTCAATCCAACCGACTGTATATGGATCGATATTAGGCTGCCCATCAAGAACATACATTTCAGAGTCTTCTTGAAGAGTTACCAAATCGATAGAATCCAGATCGGCAATAAAATAATCCGGGACTTCTGTAGCTACCAGGGAAGTCAACGGACCGTAGCTTTTTGTGGAATCGCTATAGACAAATAATGAAGCCCGGTTAACCAGAACATTGCTTGGCAAATCTTGCACATCGAATGAGAACCATGGGGAGCTGCGTAAATGAGTCCGAACAACAAGTCCTTCAGTAATCTCTTCTGGAATCTCATCAAGAACATGAAGAGTTGAAGTGTCGATTTCAGGCCAGAGAGTCAAAGTAGTATCAGGATCAATGAAAGTAATCACTAAACCTGGAGCATAAACATCTTCCGGAAGTAAAAGTGGAAGTTCAGCAAAATGGGTTAATTCTTTTGATGAGAAACCAAAAAAGCCATCGGTAGAATCTGGCCGTGCACCTTCTCTGATAATTATTCCATTGTGACCGTTTGTGTACCAGTTAACCAATACCTGAAAAGATATGTTATCAAGCAAAACATTTCCGCCACCTGGAGTACCTTCGGAAGGAGATTGAAAAATCATTCCCGGGTCAAATTCAGGTTCTGTGCCTGGTGAGTAGTCTTCGGTAAGTTCTGAGACAAGATTGTGAACCTCATAATGGCGCTTCAGAGTCACACCAGTGTCACGTTCCTCCGGAATAGTATCTACTAAAGCTGTGTTACGATCTTTGTACCAGTTAATCATCCACATCCGCAGTTTGACATTCGAGATATTATCAATATTAACTTCTTCAGGAGCTATGCCTGCGCTATCGATGTCAGCCATGTTGTACTTAACCAGAATAGATGATTCTTCACCATTCTGATGACCAAAGTACAGGACTTCATTATCTGAATAGTTTACGATATCTGGATCGGTCAGGGCAACATTGCCATCTGCAACTACATCAATAGTCATCATGCGCTCAGGATTACCAGAATCCAGGCCATCAGGCAAATCGGTACCAACAGGATTTGGTAATTCACTGGTACAACCAGCTGCCAAAAACATCGCCAGCAAACCTGTCGACAACAATTTCAAATATTTGGGCATAAACTCTTCCTTGGTTCAAAAATACAGTGCCGCAGCATACTAGTGCCGCCTGAGCTTTTAGTCAAGCAATCCGCTACTTCTATTCTACCTTCTTTGCGGACAGGCTGACTCTGGTAAAACCACTTTTCTTGACTGTATCGATCAGTTCGACAACAAAGCCATGCTCACTTTGAGTGTCTGCACGTAAAACAATACGGTCATCTCCTGTTTCAGCCTGAAGCTGTCTCAATGCTTCCGGAACGGTTTCACCTGGCAATATATCGCCATTGAGGTAAACCTTGCCGTCACTGGTAAGATATAAGACTGCTGGACCTTCAGCTGTTGCTTCTGCTGTTGTGGAATCAGGTAATACCAGATTGATTGCCGGTTGGTCTCTGAAAGTTGAAGAAACCAGGAAAAAAATCAGCAACAAAAACATCACATCAATCAAAGATGTGACATTAATCAGGATTTTACGTCCTTTTTTTGGTATCGAGAACTGCATCAGCTGCTCCTGCTTCTATTGCGGCGACGTAATGAATCGAGAACAATTGAGCCATATCTTTCCATATCAAATATTATTGAGTCAGCCTTGCCTTGCAGCCATTGATGCATAACCAGTACAGGGATACCGATAATAAGACCTGCAGCAGTAGTGATCATCGCTTCTGAAATGCCACCAGACATATACTCAGGCTGACCAAGGCCGTGAGCGCTAACTGCAGAAAAGACTCGAATCATTCCTGTAACAGTACCCAACAGACCTAGCAGTGGTGCAATTGCAGCCACAATTTCCAGAATATTCAGATTTCTTGAAAGTCTGACAGCTTCCTGCCGACCTGATTCCTGAAGTACATCCCTGATAATGACCCAGTCATCATCGGCGTGATCCAGGCCAGTTTCTACAATGTTTGCAAAAGGACCAGGATTGCGTTCCAAAATTGCTCTTGCAACCGACAAATCCTGAGCTGCATCAAGAGTTTCAACAGCTCCAACAATTTCAGAAACGATCACTTTACTTGAGCGCAATGCATAAACCCGTTCAAGTATTACAGCTACCGCAACCAGGGAGCAAATTCCCAACGGTATCATCATTACATTTCCGGACTGAATTAACTCCCACATTTTGTATCCTATCTATTTTGTTGCATGTTTTTCGCTGATTCCTGCTTCCAATCAGGATAATGCAGCGACAGTATGATAACAAGGCTCTCTTCTGGAAAATCATTTGGCAGCCTGGCAAAAGGAGCTGTAGCCCAAAGAGCGGCTTCGCTCGCATTGTGCAGGGATTCATGACCTTCACCAGAAATTCTTTTTAATTCACCAATTCGGCCATCATGTTCAATAACCAATTTCAGCTTTGTCACCCCTTCAATTACACCAAGAGCATATGCATATGGAGGCTGCCAATTGGGCATGAAATCACGTTTGAATTTCTCCATCCAGGGCGCATAATCCCAATCGATAGTATTGAGTGAGAAATCGCCAAATTGAACAACGTTGCCTTCTGATGTAGAGGTGGCATGTTGGTCATAATCAAATCCCTGATCACCGCTGCTACCACCAGACTGGTTTTCAAGAATCGAAACTATCTGACTGTTGAATAGTGAAGCAATATCAGGTACCGGCTCGATGTTTTTTTCAGGATTATCTGAATCAGGCTTCCCCTCACTCAGTGACCCCTCGAGTTCATCAGCTGTGACACCCTCTTCCTCAGCTTCACTTTCAGTTTCTTCGTTTTCCTTGGCAACTACAACTTCCCCTGAAACCATAGCTTCCTCATGCTGTCGAATTTTAACCTGACTGAAAGGAGATTTTTCAACAGTCCCGGGAGAACTGTTTTCCTCCCCACCTTCCAGCATATCAGCCGCCTGGCTTTTCCTTACTGAAAGAAAATCAGGCTGTGATGGAGGTTCTTCGACTTCATGTCTTGCCGGAGTGCTTGTATATGATTGAGGCGGGTCAAAATCTTGCAGCTCTTCATCGTCGATGAGAAACAATTCTACACTTTGCGGCTCTTCTCTTTCTGCAACTTCTGGATCGACAAATAATTGCCAGTTCCATGTCACAAGCAGCACTGCAGCATGAAGCAGCAGTGACAGAAGAAAAGTCCAATACAGAATACGGTTCTCGGTCACAGTTCTCCTTGACGCAAGATGATTGTTGCAGGATTCTTACCTAACAAATTAATTGCCTGAAAGGTACACAATGCATTGTGAATCGCATTCTGACAACTCACAAACTGAAGCTATTGCCAAACTGATTTCTGATTACCCAGAAATTGTGTCAGCCAATGCGCCTTTGAACGAACTTACGACCTTCAAAATAGGTGGTCCTGCAAAGCTTCTGGCATCAGTTACAAACCCTGATAATGCTAAAATGTTCCTGCAATTTGCAAATGAACACGCTCTGCCAGCAGTCTGTATTGGAGGCGGCAGTAATTTGATTATCGATGATAAAGGATTCAACGGCATTGTACTGAAAATGGATATTGACTTGTTTGAAGTCAGCGGTTCAACGGTAACTGTTGGTAGTGGTATGGTGTTTGATACTCTAATTGCTAAAACTCTGGACTCAGGTTTGACTGGACTCGAATTTGCCTCCGGCATTCCCGGCAGCTGCGGCGGAGCAGTTATCGGTAATGCTGGCTGTTTTGGGCATGAAATTTCCGAGTTTGTAAAGTCGGTTACTGTTATGAATGGGCTTGGTGAAATTCAAGTAATAGACAAAAATGGCATGCAATTTTCCTATCGGGATTCAGTTTTAAAAAACAACCCACTGGTTCTTTTGAGTATTGAATTGTTACTTGAAGAAGGTGATTTGGAACAAGCATGCCAAACACGTAAAGATAAAATCGAGTTGCGCAGGGTAAAACATCCTGTGGAGGCACCATGTGCCGGCAGTTATTTTAAGAACCTTGAGCCCGAAATTCCAGGAGAGCGCAGACGTGCTGCCGGAGAGCTACTTGATAAAGCAGGAGCTCTGGAAATGAGTGTTGGTGGAGCCTCTGTTTATCGGAAACACGCTAATATCATCATTAACAGTGGCAATGCAACTTGTGCGGATGTGCTGCAATTAGCAGACAAAATGCAACAGGCAGTTAAGGATAAGTTTGGTGTTCAACTTATCCCTGAAGTACGCCACCTTGAGTGGAATGGTGGCAATTTAGTCATTAACAGTTGACACTTGCAGGCAAAACCCTGTAATTACAGTCAGTCACATAGTCTTTCTCAATCACAGGAGTTTGATTGATGGTTCGTAATACAGTTATAATCTCTCTATGCCTATTTGTGCTCGTTCCTGCAGTAACATTTTCTGCAGAGGAAGAGCAGACTTTTAACCTCAAGCACACAACAGCTGAGGAACAACAATCAAAAGCTGACGCAGAAGCTCTTGAGAATTACTGGGAGCCATTAATGCCTAGTAAGACTTGGGAAGCAAGCGTTACTCTAGGGTTTATGAGCTCCAGTGATTTGTTACTTGATCAAAATAGCATCATTTACAAATACACAGACGCTGCTACTTACTTTGGTGATGTGCAAATTGATTACGATAATGTATTCAGTCCTGCACTGCACTTGGCTTATGATCTTTATCCATGGTTTTCAGTTGAAGGTATTTTAGGTATCGGTATATCTGAATATAATTCACACATCACAAATGCTTTTTCTGTTTCCAATGATGAAGACCAAGAGATGGAAGACGTAGAAGTGATTGGCGAGTTTGATCCAGAGCGCCGCTCATATCTGAATGTTTTCACCGGTGTTAATGCAATGTTCTACCCACCAGATTATGGTAACTTTGGCCGAGGCCGCTGGCATCCATATCTCATCGGTGGCATTGGCAGAAACTACATAACCATCAATTCAAATTACACTGATGACATTGCAGCAAACTGGTCTGGATCTGCTGGAGCCGGCATACGTTTCATTGCTGATAGTCTAGTCAGTATCCGATTTGATATGATGTATCACGTTTCACAGGTTGATTTTGGCGTCAAAAATTCATTTGCCAGCTTTGATGAAGGCACTGAAGTAATTCCTGTTTATGAATTCACTGATGGCCAACACCTCGTTACAGAATATGACAAACAAACCGTCAGTTCTATTGGCTGGGCAATCGGTTTTTACGCTGACTTTTAATCATTCAGATTAATAACTTTAAAACGCGGCCCCAACATGGGTCGCGTTTTCTTTGATAGCTAACAACTCCCTGCGATACCCCAATGCTTCTGCCAAATCCGCTGTCGATATTCTAACTCTGTTGTCCAAGGCTGCAATTGTTTGTGCAACGACAACGCATCTTATAACTCCTCTAACTGACAGGTCCAATCCCCTGCGTGCCTTCTCCAAGTGATTCTTAGCCGGCGTTTCCAATAAATCCACGCAAGATTTCAAAGTCGGTCTTTGGTTTCTATTACCAAGCATTTTCCAGGCGTTATCAACCCTGTCTGCCAAATCATCGATTGGATTGCTGGTTTCAATTGACCAGCCTTGTGGCTCTGCCATTTCGTAAAACATATCAATCCTGTCCAGAAATGGGCCTGATAATTTGCTGTTGTATCGATTAATATCACCTGGCCGACACTCACATTGCTTTCTGGAGCTTCCCAGGTAGCCACACCGACAGGGGTTCATTGCAGCAATCAGCTGAAAATCTGCAGGCCACCTGCAGATACCTGTTGAGCGAGATATTGAAATCGATTTCTCTTCCATAGGCTCTCTCAAAGCATCCAGAACACCAGCCTTGAACTCTCCCAGCTCATCCAGGAAGAGTATGCCTCTATGCGCAAGTGTAACTTCGCCAGGTGAGAGTGCAGCACCGCCTCCTATCAATCCTGCCCTGGTAACAGTGTGATGTGGCGACCTGAATGGGCGTATATTCTGCCTGCAAGCAGTTGTACTTTCTCTGGAAGTATGTATACGGGTAACTTCAATTGAATCTTTCAAATTCATTGGTGGTTGAAGCATACCCAGACTTTTGGCAACAGTTGTCTTGCCCACTCCCGGTGAACCAACCAGCAACAGATCGCATCTTCCTGCAGCTGCTATTTCAACTGTACGCCTGGCATATTCTGGTATGATAAGTCCAATTGGTGCTTTTTGTTTTTCAACTTGTCTGCCATGTCCTGTATAAGTTTCAAGACTACCACTTCCAACACACCACTCAAAAACTTCTTTAACTGAATTGGCACCGAGTACTTTTATACCGGTTGCCATTGCTGCTTCCTGCATCTGGCCTTGAGGCACAACCACTACCTTGGCACCTGACTCTGCTACCGCTAGTACGATTGATAACAATCCACGGACACGGTTCAGCTTACCATCCAGTGACAGCGAGCCTAATAATACCGGGTTGCAACTGACGCTTTTGCGGAAGCAGCCTGACATAGCCACTGCAATTGCAATTGCCAGATCAAATGAAGCCCCTCTTTTGGGTACATCGCTTGGTTGCAGATTTACCACAACCCTGCCTTTGGGAATATCAAGCCCACTGTTTCGTAATGCCGACAAAACTCGTTCTCTGCTCTCACGCACTGTTGTATTTGGCAAACCTACAATTTGAAACGATGGCAAACCTCTGCCAGCATCAACTTCTACTTCCACTGGATAACCGTCGATCCCCTCAACAGCGCCACTTTGAACTACTGTAACCATAATTACCTCCGAAAATTGACAGCATTATCCATGCCGACTCAAATCGAGACATAAGTTGGATTATTAATTCGAAAAGGAAACGATGGTTGTCACATTGTGGATATTGGTGAACCGGTGGAGTCAAAAAAGGTGGCAGTTATAGCTGCCACCTTTTTAATGTATTGCTTAAACTGTTTTTAGATATCGCATGGACGAACAGTCTTACGACCGTTTGCAACTGCACGTGCTTCAGCAGCAACAATCAATGCACGAACTTTCGCGTCTAGCGCAGCATAAAAATCACCACTGATGTTACAGTTTTTTACACTTGCTTTTGTTTTACTTTTGCTAATAATCAAATCTGCCATGTTGTTCCTCCTGAAAGGTTGGTTAGGTGCCATATGTCGAACTTGTGCGCATATTGGCTAAAGAATGGGATGTTGTCAATCCTTTTAATCAACATTATTCCCAAGAAGTATCACACATTCGCCTCGACAACTGTTCGCGTCAAGCTTAATTTCTCTAAACAACTTTTAATCTGGAGGAAAAAATGATTGATAAGATTTTGAACTACCTGGAAGAAAACAAAGACCAACATGTTAAAGAGCTATGTGAGTATTTGTCCATTCCGAGCATCAGCTCAATACCGGCTCATGACAACGACATTATGGAAGCTGCCCGATTCACACATAAAGCATTTGAAGCAATCGGACTGACAAGTGAAATCATCGAGACCGATGGTCATCCCCTGGTTTATGCACAAAGTGAACAACTTCCAGATCGAAAAACGCTTCTGTTCTATGGACACTATGACGTACAACCTGTTGACCCGATTGAGCTTTGGGAATCCCCTCCATTTGAGCCTCGTATCGAAAACGAAATTATTTATGCACGTGGCGGCAGCGATGACAAGGGACAGCTTTACACACACATCAAAGCACTGGAAGCTTATGTAAAACTGGGTGTCGATGTACCGGTGAATGTTAAATTTATAATTGAAGGTGAAGAAGAGGCTGGTGGTGAAGAGATCTACAAGTTTACAGAAAGTAACCCTGAGAAACTTGCATGTGATGCCGTTATTGTGAGTGATACCAGTCTATACAATGAAGAGACTCCAGCAATATGCTACTCCCTGAAGGGGCTGGCATATATGCAAATCGATGTTAAAGGCCCAGGTATGGATTTGCATTCAGGCAGCTTTGGCGGAACAGTCCAGAACCCTGGCAATGTAATCTGTGAAATTATTTCCAGATTGAAAGATGGTTCCGGCAGAGTTCAAATTCCGGGATTCTATGATTCCGTGCTGGAGCTTGATGATGCAGAAAAAGCATCTTTTGAATCCTTGAATTATTCTGATGAAGTACTTTGCAAAGATACTGGCGCATCAGGGCCATTTGGTGAAGAAGGATTTACTACGCTGGAAAGAATGTGGGGCCGCCCTACTCTGGATGTAAATGGTCTCTGGAGCGGCTACAGTGGTGAAGGCGCTAAAACAATTGTCCCGGCAACTGCGGGCGCTAAAGTCAGTATGCGACTGGTTCCGAATCAGAACCCGGAACAGATTGCAGAATTGTTCAGCAAATTTGTTGAAAAAATTACTCCGGACGGTGTAGAAGTAAAAGTCTCCTACCTCCATGGGGCACAAGCTGTCATGGTTCCCAGAGATTCAGAAATGATGCAGGCTGGAATGAAGGCGATGGAACTTGGCTTTGGCAGCAAGCCTGTATTTATTCGTGAAGGTGGATCTATTCCCATCGTTGGGACTTTCCAGGACTGTCTCAAAGCTCCTGTTCTGTTGCTTGGGTATGGTCTGCCTAATGACAATATCCACTCTCCCAACGAAAAGTTTCATTTGAGAAACTATTTCGATGGAATCAAGACTACAGCTTATCTGCTAAAACTTGCAGGAGAATAGTCAGGATTATTTGACAAGTGGCGTTTCGGGTAATAATATTTGCGCCACCGAGTCCCCTTCGTCTAACGGTTAGGACACTGGCTTTTCAAGCCAGCGATACGAGTTCGATTCTCGTAGGGGATACCAACTATCGCCCTCCAGTTTTTCTGGAGGGCGCTTTTTGTTGCAATATCATATAGTTTTATGGTAGTTTACTGTAAACTGATTGCCAGCAGGCAACAAACAACAGACAGACCTGACGAAAGAAAAACAATGACCGACGACATCCATGAAAATGATGATCCCAGCACTGAATCAATGGCTGACCTTCTAGCTGAACAAGACAACGACAACAGTCAAGCCCCTGAGCCATCGCAAGGCGACGAGGTAACCGGTACTCTGGTGCAGGTTGGTGAAATCGATTCGTTTGTTGATTTCGGAGGCAGAAGTGAGCTGCCAATCTCAACCAGCGAACTGAATGACGACAATGGCGAGCTTCAACATCAGGAAGGTGATTCAATCACTGGATATGTCGTTGGCAAAGGTGATGACAAGAAACTTACTCTTAAACAAAAAGTTACTGGTAAGGATTTTACTGTTATCGAACAGGCCTATGACAGCGGTATGCCATTAACCGGTCGTGTCAGTGAAATAAATAAAGGTGGTTTTGTAGTCGATATGGGCGGGCACCGCGCTTTCTGCCCCATCTCCCAAATCGATAATAAATTTGTAGATAACCCCGAAGAATATCTTGATCGAGATTTTGAATTCAAAGTTACAGAGTTTTCAGAATCCAAAAAGAAACTTGTTGTCTCTCGTCGTGCTTTACTAACTATTGAAAAAGAACGTGAAGGTGCGAAGCTACGTGAAACATTATCAATCGGTGATATTTACAAAGGTACTGTTCGCAGGATAATGCCATTTGGAGCATTTGTAGATATCGGTGGGCTTGAAGGACTGGTTCATGTTTCAGAAATCTCCTTCGAGAGAATTGCCGATCCCAAAGAAGTGCTGAGTGTTGATCAGGAAATTGAAGTTAAAGTTGTTACCATCCGTAACCTTGGTGGCGGTCGTGAAGAACGGATCGGGCTTTCTATAAAACAACTTGATGGTGACCCGTGGAATGAAATTGGCGACAAGCTCAAACAAGGTGAAATGGTTAAAGGTGTCATTACCGGCATGGCGGATTTCGGTGCTTTTGTGGAATTGTTACCAGGAATCAGAGGCTTGATTCATGTCTCAGCTATAAGCAATGAACGAGTTTACCATCCTAGCGACGTGCTTTCTGAGGGCCAGGAAATTGAAGCAAAAATCCTGGAAATCGACCTTGAACGGAAAAGGATTTCGTTGACTCTTCTTGAGTAGTCTAACGCTTGATTTGCAACATTTTGTTGATTGGAACCAGAGCCTTCTGTCTTGTTGATTCGTCCACAAGAATTTCGGGGGCTCTGTTTTTCATACAGTCCCGTAATTTTTGTAAAGTATTCAATTTCATATATGGACATTCGTTGCAATTACATGTCTCGTCCGCTCCCGGAACGGTAATAAACTTTTTATCGGGATTTTCTTTCTGCATCTGATGAATGATTCCCGGCTCTGTCAGTACAATAATTTCCTGCACTTCACAGTCTCTGCAATATTCAAGTATCGATGCTGTAGAGCCGATGTGATGAGCGTATTGCAACAACTTTTCAGTACACTCGGGATGAGCAGTTACCAATGCGTCCGGATGAGCCAGCATTATATCCACAAGACGTTGTTCACTGAACTGTTCGTGTACTTCACAACTTCCGTCCCAAAGTACCAACTCCCGATTGAGCTGTTGAGCACACCATCGGCCCAAATGTTTATCAGGAGCAAAAATCAAAGGCTGATCTTCAGGAAAAGATGCCACAACATTTACAGCGTTGCCGGAGGTACAAATAACGTCACTCATAGCTTTAGTGCTTGCAGAACAGTTGATATAGCTGACTACCTTGTGATCTGGATACCTTGCAGTGAACTCCCTGAACTCATCTTCCGGACATCCGTCGGCAAGGCTGCAACCTGCTTCAAGGTCTGGAAGTAGAACCTGTTTATCAGGGTTCAGTATTTTGGCTGTTTCTGCCATAAAGTGCACACCGGCGAAAACTATGACATCTGCCTCTGCTGCTGCCGCTTTGTGGCTTAATGCAAGACTGTCGCCGACATGGTCAGCAATGTCCTGTATATCCGGTTCCTGGTAGTAATGAGCCAAAATTACAGCATTAAGTTCTGTACGAAGACTGTTTATCTCGGCAATCAGGTCGATTTTTGATTGTTCCACGATATTTCCTTAACGGGTTAACCAGCAGTTACACTCCCTGATAATAAGATACAAAAATCGAACAGTTGCAAGTCACTATGGACAATCAACCTCCAGTTGCTTAATATTCATAGGACACATAATCGATTTTTTACACACAGATCAGTCAGGTCTGTTGTGTTTGTACGCAAGATTTTTCAAGGAACCTTTTGCGATGAAAAACAGCCTTTTAGTTACAGCTCTCCTTCTTACTCTGGTAATTATCTTTGCTGGTTGCACTGATGAAATGGAAACAATCAACCAACCAGATGATTACCTGGATCCTCCAATCTCAACGTGGTTCCTTGATATTCAAGGCACGGCAGCTGACGATATCTGGATAGCCGGGCAACCTGGTGTGCTAGTGCACTTCGACGGCACCAGCTGGAGTCTTGAGGACCATGGAGATGTAACCCTTACAAGTCTCTACAACAACACCACTGGCACAACTTATGTTTGTGGACATTCAGGCACTATTATGAAAAACAGCGGCAGTGGCTGGTCTGACATGAACTCTGGCATCGATTCAAACTTGTATGGCATTGGTAAAGGCCCTTACGGCGATACTTTTGTCTGTGGACAAGGTGGAGCTATTTTGAAATTGAATGGCTCTTCTTGGGATAATACTCCTGACGAAGTTTTCTGGATTAGTCAGAATGACACAATCTTGAGAAGTAGCGATGATATCGAATCGTTCAAGACGATCAACAAATATGCTATCGGTGGCAGCAATGCAATTCTGTTAGTTGAAGCCCATCCAGACTCAACACATCAATATTGGGTCAAAGGACCTATCGAAGCCAGTTTGGGTGAATGGATAATTTCAGGGTGGACTGACGAGCAATCCGTCGACAACAACTGGCTTGTTGGAGCTGAAGGACACCTCTACCGCCTTCTGGAAGCAAATGATGAACTGTCATATGTTGAAACAAGCAGCCCAGGCGGCGACCACACAAATCTTCATGACCTTACTGACATCTGGGTAGATGAAAATAACTCATGCTGGTTCACCAGCAGAGGTGGCCAGGTTTTAAAAAGAACTCCAGCTGAAGTTATTGAACCTCCTGACTACATGTTGTCATCTGAAGATCTGACTTTTGATGTTGCCCCAGGGACAAGCCTTGACGGTATTTGGGGTACTTCAGTTAACGATATTTGGGTTGTTGGATATGGTGGAGTAGTATTCCACTTTGACGGCACCGATTGGTCACAACAAGATGTCCCATTGCCTAACTAAGTAGATTTAAATTCTTGTGCCCTGCCTTTTCTGGCAGGGCAACTATCTGAAAACTCCTCAGGAGGTTCCCATGATGAAAAGACTTGTAGCCACGCTAACAGTCTTGTCCCTTGTGTTGCTATCAACAATCGCTCTCGCCTACACTCCAGACCCAGCATCTCCACGCAGTGAAATGCCTGTTGAATACCAATGGAAAAGCGACCATGTATTTGACAGTGTTGAAGATTGGGAAAAAGAATATGAAGCAGTCTCTGCTGTGCTTCCAGCTCTTGCAGATTACGAGGGTAAACTGGCTGACTCAGCCCAAACTCTCTTTGACTGCTTTGAAGATATCAGTAATGTGACTCAGCGCATTTATCGTCTTTATATATACACCAGCACTCGCCTTGATGTTGAGTTAAGTAACTCGGATAACATGGGGATGCAGGGTAAAATCGGGTTTATGTTCTCCACGTTTGGCAGCACCCTTTCCTACATTACTCCGGAGCTGCTGGAAATTCCTGAAGAAACAATTAATGGTTTCCTGGCTAACCATGAGGGCCTGAAGATTTATGAATATGACATTCGTGAAACTCTACGTCAGAAAGAGCATACTCTTACTGCTGCTGAAGAAAGAATCTTGGCCATGGCAGGCCAGGTACGCGGTCTTCCAGGTTCTGTCTCAGCAAAACTGCGCGATGTTGACATGAAATTCCCTGAAGTATTGCAAGAAGATGGCACAATGGCTCCTCTGACTCTTTCCGGTTTCTCAAAGCTCCGTGCTTCAACTAATCCTGAAGTCAGAGCCCAAGCAGCTGAAGCATTCTTTGGGACATTCCGTAGCTTCGAAAATACTCTTGCAGCTACTCTTGATGGCGTTGCCAAGTCACACCTGTTGACAGTCAAAGCTCGTAACTACGACAACTGCCTGCAGGCATCTCTTGAGCCTGATCATATTTCTACAGACACATTCCGAATGCTAATCGACACAGTTAATCAGAATCTCGAAAGAACTTTACACAAGTATGTTGCACTTCGGAAAAAAGTTTTGGGCCTCGAAGGACCTGTTACTTTTGACAACTTGTATAATCCTATGCTTGACGGTGTCCCTGATGAATACAGCTATCAGGAATGTAGAGATTTAATGGCTGAAGGGTTGACACCTCTTGGTGAAGATTATGTAAAGCTTATCATGCATGCATCTGATCCTGCAAATGGCTGGATCGATGTTTATCCAAATGCTAATAAACGCACAGGTGCGTATAGCAATGGTGTTGTAGCAAAAGATATTCACCCTTTTGTTCTGCATAACTACGACAACTCTCTTGATGCTGTATTTACAACAGCTCATGAATTTGGCCATGCTTTGCACAGTTGGTACAGTAGTCGTGAGCAACCATTTGTTTATGCTGACTATACCACTTTCCTGGCCGAAATTGCTTCAACATGCAACGAAGAAATTTTGCTGGTATACATGCTGGAAAACGAGAAAGATCCTGTCAAAAGGCTCTCATTGCTTAACAAACGTCTTGAGAACATTCGTCTGACAATTTTCCGTCAAACCTTGTTTGAAGAGTTTGAACTCCGGTTCCATGAATATGCTGAAAAAGACAATGTTCTTACCCCTGCTTTCCTGAATAATCTGTATGAAGAGTTAATTACTAAATACTACGGACCTAATTTTAAAATGGGTGAAAACGATTGTGTAGAATGGGCATTCATTCCTCACTTCTACTACAACTTCTACATGTTCACTTATGCAACAGGACTAACCAGTGGAATTTCATTGGCTAAAGAGATTGAAAGTCATGGCCAAAAAGCAGCAGACCGTTATATCAACAACATGCTGAAAGCTGGTTCTTCAAGACCACCTGTTGAGATTCTACAGAGTGCTGGCGTTGACCTTACAACTCCAAAGCCATTCCTGGTTATGTTGGATCTGTTTGAAGATACAGTTGATGAATTTGATGCGCTGTGGACAAAAACATACGGCGATAAATAATTAAACTACTGTTAATACGAAAACGGCACTCCAAAAGGAGTGCCGTTTTTATTTGTGGTAGGTCGCTCAGGACTTGAACCTGACACCACCTCCTTAAAAGGGAGGTGCTCTACCTGATGAGCTAGCGACCCACGAAACTCCGGGAATAATAGTGTCACTTTGGGCAATTGTCAAAGACTAGGTTATAACTCCTTCAGGAGTCCAAACCATATCCTCTGCGCCCTTGCCTACAGACACACCAATGATGTGAGTCCCAAGTTCTTCCTCAAGATATTCAAGATATTTTCTGGCATTTGCTGGTAACTCAGCAAGAGTTCTACAAGCCGTTGTTGGCTTCTCCCAACCCGCAAATTCCTTGTAAACAGGCTTGCAAGATGGCAATACATCAGTGCCTGTCTGGAACATTGAAGTAGGCTCTCCATTGCAATCATATCCAACTGCAACTTTGATTGTAGAAAATGAATCCAGGACATCCAGCTTTGTAATTACAACACCAGTCATACCGTTAATATCAACAGCATACCTGGCAGCTAACAAGTCAAACCAACCACATCTTCTGGGCCGGCCAGTTGTTGCTCCGAACTCTCCGCCAAGTGATCTGAGTTCCTCTCCATCTTCAGCAAGAATTTCAGTTGGGAAAGGACCATTACCAACACGAGTACAGTATGCCTTGAAAATACCTGTAATTTCATGCATGCATCTCGGAGGCAATCCGGTTCCACTAATTGCACCGGCAATAGTTGGGCTGCTTGATGTCACAAACGGGAAAGAACCATGATCGATATCCAAAAGTACTCCTTGAGCACCTTCAAACATTATCGACTCAGAGCCGTTGCGCACACCAGCAAGCGCTTCATAAGAACTGGTAATCATCGGTCTGAAAATATCTGCCAGAACAACAAGTTCCTGGGCTATGCTGGCTGATGGCAATGGATCCGCATCATACATGCTGGCAAGAATTTCGTTTGCAGCCAGAATTTTCTCTATAACTTTGCGTTCCAGATTCTCAGGAGGCAATAACAGGTCACCCATACGTAATCCTGATCGTGCGACCTTGTCCATATATGCAGGACCAATCCCCCTGCCAGTAGTGCCTATACTTTTACGTGTCAACTTGTCTTCAGCAAGCTCATCGATTCTTTTATGATAAGGTAGAATAAGATGAGTATTTGACGAAATTACCAATCGGTCACGAATTGAGAATCCGCGCTGTTCCAGTTCAATTATCTCTTCTTTTAGTGCCCATGGGTCTACAACCATACCGCCACCAAGCAAGCCCTTCACGCCTTCGTGAAGCAGACCGGATGGTACAAGGTGCAAGACAACCTTCTCGTCACCACGCATGATTGTATGGCCAGCATTGGCGCCACCCTGGTAGCGAGCAACCCAATCAAATTGTGCACTTAAAGAATCGACAATTTTGCCTTTGCCTTCATCGCCCCATTGTCCACCAATTATTACACGATTTTTCACATCTGCTCCTGGTTACAGGTCACAAAAAAACAGTCTCCTAGTTGAGACTGTCTAAACTTGACACAAATTCTGAATTTGTCAACGATGAGAGCTGAATAATGCTTTCAAAGAACCCCAGGTGGCTTCATCAACAACACTACCGGCAGCACAGTCACCAGCAGCCCCAGGATTACCTGTTTCTGCATCATTTCCAAAATCCAGCTCACCATTACCATCGGTATCACCAAGCTCAAAACCGTTGGTACAGCCATCACCATCAGAATCCAACCCCGCAAGGTATGAATCCCACGCACCGTAGCTCTGGTAATCAACGCCAAACTGGTTTAGATCATCAATGTATTCTTCTGAAGTGTGGCAAATTGTGCATGAATAGGTGTCATAGGCTGGCAACTGCTGCATGTCTTCTTCAGAAGCCGTTGCAGTTGTTAAAAGTAGCAATAAACACATCATTGTTGCTACTGAATTGATGTAAATTACTTTTTTCATGACTTTGATATTATATACTATAAACACACTCTATGTCAACCGCTAGTTTACTCTTCTAAAAGAGCTCCTACCCACTGTAATAGGTTCTCCCGACCAATTTTAGCAGTTGACGATGTAGGAAAAAATGGAGTGTTTTTTGATAATTGCAATGTTGTTACAATTTCCCGATATCTCTCTATTAGAATATTTTTGCTGACTTTATCTATTTTTGTTACAACAACAGAGTATGGCAGCTCAGCATCCTGAAGCCACTTGAGAGTTTTCTTGTCATCTTCAGTAGGTTTATGCCGTACATCAAGGAGCAGGAAAACTGCCATCGGCCTGTCGCCAGCAAAAAAGTACTGCCTAATTAATTTCTGCCATTGGTGTCTAGTACTTTTGCTTACCTTGGCAAAACCATATCCTGGTAAATCCACAAGATAATAATTTTCCTCAACCTCAAAGTAATTGAGCAATCTTGTTTTGCCTGGTTTACCACTAATCTTGGCCATACTTCTACGGTCCAAATAATAATTAATCAGACTAGACTTGCCGCAATTACTCCTGCCGATAAATGCAATCTCAGGCAGAATCTCTTCAGGTCTGCCTGCAAGATTGGGAGCACTTGTAATGAACTTTACTTCCACTTCAACTCCAGCTTCAACTTACTGTCGGAGAAACGCCATCTACTGGATTTTCCCGATTCAGAGTTGGTGAGAAGTGAGTTTTCATAACTGAATTAACCTTGCCAGGATTTACCAGCGCAATTTTCAGTACTTCATCCATTGTTTCAACCATATGAACTTCAAGGTTGTCTTTTACAAGGTCCGGCAATTCCAGAAAATCCTTCTCATTTTCTTTTGGAATAATTACAACCTTTGCTCCTGCACGTACAGCAGCTACCGCTTTTTCAGGAAGACCACCAATTGGCAAAACTTTGCCACGCAAAGTGACTTCGCCAGTCATTGCCACATCAGCTCTGACAGGCTCATTCAAGAGCAACGAAACAATAGATGTTGCCATAGCAATACCTGCGCTCGGGCCATCCTTTGGCACTGCCCCTTCTGGCACATGTATATGCAAGTCTGTTTTCTTTATGAAATCATCAGGCAAGTCAAGACATCTGGTTCTGGCAAAACTCAGAGCAGTTTCGGCAGATTCCTTCATTACATCTTTCAGATTGCCAGTCAATTTCAGTTGGCCACCACCAGGCATAGATGTTGACTCGATTTGTAAAATTTCGCCACCAACAATGGTCCATGCCAAACCTGTAACTACGCCAACTTCAGGATCGCGCTCAACTACTCTTCTGCGGTACTTGGTAGGGCCAAGATACTTCTCCAGATTTCGTGCTGATACAGGGCCTGGGAATCGACTTTTTTCAGACCGATGCTTGGCAACTTTTCGACAAATAGATGCGATCTCGCGTTCCAGCTGCCGGACTCCACTCTCTCTGGTATATCCCTCGATAATCATTTCAAGGGCCTCCGGCTTGAAGCCGGCTTTCCACTTTGCAACACCATTACGTTCCAGCTGTCGGGGAATCAGGAAGTTCTGAGCTATAGCCAGCTTTTCATGATCCAGGTAACCGGGAAGCCGGATAACTTCCATTCTGTCCTGTAATGCAGCTGGTATAGTATGTAGGGAGTTGGCAGTAGTAATGAACATTACTTCACTCAGGTCAAAATCCACTTCCAGGAAGTGATCACTGAATGTTGTGTTCTGCTCTGGGTCAAGAACCTCAAGTAGTGCCGAGGAAGGATCACCACGGAAGTCATTGCCCATCTTATCAACTTCATCGAGCAGAAATACAGGGTTTCTGGTACCTGCACGACGAAGGCTTTCAATAATTCGGCCTGGTTTACTACCGATATAAGTTCTACGGTGACCACGAATTTCAGCTTCATCCCTTACCCCACCAAGAGCAATACGGACAAACTTACGATTCATGCTGTCGGCGATACTACGGCCCAGGCTGGTTTTTCCCACTCCTGGAGGGCCCACCAGACAAAGAATTGAACCCTGGATTTTTTTTGTCATTTTCAAAACAGCAAGAAACTCAAGTATGCGTTCTTTAACTTTTTCAAGACCATAGTGATCCTCATCAAGCGCACTTCTTACTTTTTTTGTATCAAGCCTATCATGAGACCTCTCATGCCATGGTAAAGCAATCAAAGTATCCAGATAATTACGGACAACAGCAGCTTCAGGACTCATTGCCGGCATTTTCGCCAGTCTGTTCAGCTCACGATCAGCAGACTCGGCCGCATCCTCAGGCAATTTAGAAGCTTCAATTTTATCGTGATACTCATCTATTTCGGAATCATCATCAGCTCCATATCCCAGCTCTTTGCGAATTGCTCGCATCTGTTCATTCAGATAAAACTCTTTCTGGTTTTTCTGGACCTGGCTCTGGACCTCGTCCTCAATTTTCAGTTCGACTTGCAATATTTCCAGCTCATCGGCAAGAATCTTGTTCACTTTGCGCATCCGTTCAACAAGACTTGGCTCGGCCAGTAACTGCTGCTTGAGTTGGACTTTACCAACAATCGATGCACTGATTGAGTCAGTCATCCGGTCTATGCCATCCATATTAAGAACCGACATCAGAATCTCATCTGGCAGCCTTTTGTTCAGACGTACATATTCCTTGAACCTGTCTTTGATTGAACGAGTCAGCGCTTCTGTCTCAACATTCACAGTGTCGATTTCAACAATCGGGAATATTCTCACTTCGCTGAAATCACCGTTGTTGGTCAAATCCTCAATTGAAACTCTGGCAATACCTTCTACCAAAATTTTTACTGTCTGATCAGGAGTTCGTATAACCTGCAAAATTTTCAGAACTGTGCCGACTGGGTAAATGTCAGTAATACCAGGTTCATTTGTTTCCGGGGAATATTGAGTACTGACACAAATAAGTTTATCACGCTCCATTGCAATCTCAAGAGCTTCAACTGATTGTTCCCTGCCAACAAGTAGTGGCGTTACCATAAATGGAAACACAACTACATCTCGAAGCGGTAGTAACGGCAAGGTTGCAGGCACTAATACTTCTTCGCCATTTAACTGTAATTTAAATTCTCGATCACTCATTTTTCTCCAAAAACATCTATGTGTGAAGCACAAAAGCGGGATTTCGTTTTACACGAATTCCCGCTAAAAAACTTTTAAAACTATCAAGCACCGCGACGATCTTCAACGTCCTCAGCATATACGAGTGTAGCGGGCTTTTCACCGGATACTGCTTCGGCAGTTATTACTACTCCCTGAACATCAGGTTGACTTGGGACATTATACATAATGTCACGCATCACATCTTCAAGAATAGAACGCAGACCACGAGCACCAATTTTACGCTCAATTGCTTTTTCAGCTATTGCATCAATTGCGGCGGCTTCAAAAGTCAATTCCACATCTTCCATGTCCATCAATTTGATGTACTGCTTGGTTAATGCATTGCGAGGTTCGGTAAGAATACGAACCATTGCAGCTTTGTCGAGCTCTTGAAGTGAAGTGATTACCGGCATGCGACCAACAAGCTCTGGAATCAGGCCAAACTTCACCAGATCTTCAGGCTCAGCGAGTTTCAGCAAATCATCCGCAGACATATCAGCTGAGCGCTCATCTTCCCTGTCGAATCCAAGCACATTCTTACCCAGTCGACGCTTGATAGTATCTTCTAGGCCAGCAAAAGCGCCACCACAAATGAACAGAATATTCTTGGTGTTAACCTCAATATATTTCTGCTGTGGATGTTTCCGTCCACCTTGTGGAGGAACATTAGCAACTGTGCCTTCAAGAATTTTCAGTAACGCCTGCTGTACACCCTCACCGGAAACATCGCGAGTGATAGATGGGTTGCTTGACTTACGAGTAATCTTGTCAATTTCATCGATATATACAATCCCCTGCTCAGCAAGCTTTGGATTGTAATCTGCATTTTGCAGAAGTCTGACTAGAATGTTTTCAACATCTTCGCCAACATAACCAGCTTCAGTCAAAGTAGTGGCATCTGCAATTGCAAAAGGAACATTCAATAATTTGGCAAGAGTTTGAGCTAGTAGAGTTTTTCCAGTTCCGGTATTCCCCAGAAACAGGATATTACTCTTGTCGATCTCCACTCCATCGCCAACACGGCGCTGACTCAATCTTTTGTAGTGATTATAGACTGCAACTGCCAAACTGACCTTTGCGCCGTCCTGCTGAATAACATACTCATCCAGATGTTTCTTGATTTCCGATGGTTTATGCGACTTGTGTTGCTTGTCACCACTTTCTTCAAGGAGTTCACCTTCAAGAATATCATTACACAGCTTTATGCATTCACTGCAGATATATACAGACGATGGTCCTGCTACAAGTTTAGCGACCTCATCCTGTCCTCGGGCACAGAATGAACACTTAATCATTTGAGGTGTGCCTGATTGTCCGTTACTCATAACTTAACCTTCCAACTATTCCTGCACTTCAGTGCGCTTCTCGATGACTTTGTCAACGATGCCATAGGCCAATGCTTCATCAGCTGACATAAAAAAGTCTCGATCACTGTCTTCAGCAATCTTGTCTAATTTCTGTCCAGTATGTTTAGACAAGATTCCATACAACTTATCCTTCAGGTAAAGAATTTCCTTAGCCTGAATTTCAATCATACTTGCCTGGCCCTGGACTCCACCAAGAGGTTGGTGAATCATAACACGAGAGTTAGTCAGAGCTGATCTTTTGCCTTCAGCACCAGCTGCCAGAAGAACGGCACCCATGCTTGCGGCTTGCCCCATACAGATAGTTACAACATCGTTGTTGATGTACTGCATCGTATCGTAAATAGCTAAACCGGCAGAAACAGATCCACCTGGTGAGTTTATATAAAGAAAAACATCACGCTCTGCATCATCTGCTTGCAGGAACAGCATCTGGGCAATAACCAGATTGGCAATATTATCGTCGATAGGATGACCTAAAAAGATAATCCTGTCTTTCAAAAGGCGCGAAAATATATCATATCCTCGTTCGCCCTGACTTGTTTGCTCAACTACGTGTGGTACCAGCATTTTTGCTCCTTCGCTTACCGGTTATTTTACCTTAGCACAGTCATTTCCTTATACTATGACTATACCTTAGCTGTTCCCAAATGGCAACAACAGGTTTTCACATACTTAACTGATTTTGGCTTTAGAAATCAGGAAATCGATGGCCAGTTTTTCAGCCAATTCAAACGCAATGCGTTCTTTTTCATTCCCGGTTTCAGCCCACTGCTTGAACTGCTCAAGATCATACTTGTTCTGCTCAGCAAGCTCTTCAATTCTTGCAGCCAGTTTCTCAGGAGTTACTTCAATTTCCTCCTGCTTGCGGATTGACTCGAGCAGGAACATTCCCTGTAAAGATTTCTCAGAAGAGTCACGACTCATCTCGCGGAATTTCTTCTCATCTTCTTCCGACATTTCCTGTCCCATGTACTGGTAACGCTGTTTAGCCTCAGCCACAGAAGAGTCTATCTGTTTCTCAATCATTGATGGCGGCAGGTCGAATTTATTGCGCTCAATCAAAGCGATAATAACTTCATCCTCTGCTTCTTGTCTGGCTTTGCCCACTGCTTCACGCATCAGATCCTCACGCACAGCAGTTTTAAGTTCAAGAGCTGTTTGGCCCTCTTTTACTGTTGCAGCAAATGCATCGTCCAGTTCAGGTACTGATTTTTCAGTGACTTCATTAACTGTGATTTTGTAAGACACAGTTTTGCCTTGAAGTTCTGGTGTGAAATAATCATCAGGATAAGTGGCTTCGATCTCTTTTGTATCGCCAGCAGCAGCACCCTCAAGGCCTTCATCAAAGCTCTTGAAATTGTTCTCTGCTCCAAGGTTGAAGCCGTAATCTTTTACTTCTTTTTCAGACTCTGGCTCGCCAGCGTCATTCAGAGGCACAATATCGACTTTCAACTGGTCACCAGACTTGGCTCCACGATCAACTTTATTGAATTCAGCTTTTTGCTCAAGCATACGATTGACGACTTCATCCATAGCATCGTCTGTTACTTCAGCTTTGTGCTCTGTCAATTCCAGTTCCATGTAATCTTTAGCTTCAACTTCAGGACGTACTTCTATTGAAAGTGAGAAAGAGACAGGCTCTCCCTCATCCATTTTCAATTCGTCAAGAGAAGGATCAGAAACTGGATAAATACCTTTTTCAACTACAGCTGCGTGATAAGCAACAGGAACTATCTTATCAAGAGTTTCCATTCTGATGTCAGAACCATAGTCTTTTTTAACTGTTTCCATCGGGACTTTACCCTTGCGGAAGCCTGGTCGCTCAACTTTACGTCGTACTTCTTTTGCCATTTTATCAAACTCGGTAGCAAAATATTCATCATTCACTTCAACGCTAATAACCTGTTTCCAGGTTTCAGGCTCAGTATATGTAAATGTAAATTGCTCAACAGTTTTGTTCTCAGTCATTATTATGTCCTTTTTTTGTGGGGAGAATTTTGTCAAATTGAATGGTACGAGAGGGGGGACTCGAACCCCCAAGGATTTCTCCACATGGACCTAAACCATGCGCGTCTGCCAATTTCGCCACTCTCGCACCTAACTATCAGAAATCTATATGAAAACTGCTATTGTCAAGGTTGCGCCAATATAATCAGCCTATTGAGCGCGGTCAAGCTATCCTACTTAAGCTTTCTATAAATTGTTCGTGAAGCAATACCGAGTATTTTGGCTGCTAATTCCTTGTCACTGTCACAACTATCCAGTGTAGCTTGCAATAACTGCATTTCAGCATCGCGCAAGGAAGTTCCAACCTGAATTGTTATTTCCTCGGTTCGCTTGCGACCTGACAGAACATTGGCTGGCAGAATATCGATATCGATTGTATCACCTTTGCATAAAACCACAGCACGTTCTATACAGTTCTCAAGCTCTCTGACATTGCCTGGCCAGGAATAGTTACGCAATGATTCAATTGCTGCCCTGGTGAAACCGGTAACTGATTTTTTATTTTTCTCATTGGCAAGTTTCAGGAAAAAGTTGGCCATCAAAATTGTATCGCCAGATCTTAATCGTAATGGTGGAATATCCAAGCTGATTACATTGAGTCGATAGAAAAGATCTTCACGGAATGTACCATCTTCAACTCTCTGCTCAAGGTTAGAGTTGGTAGCAGCTAACACTCTTACGTCAACTTCAATCGGCTTGTTGCTTCCAAGTCTTTCAAAGACGCCTTCCTGCAAAACCCGGAGCAGTTTGACCTGAACCGAATTATCCATCTCTCCTACTTCATCCAGGAAGATTGTGCCACCGTGAGCAGCCTCAAATCGGCCTTCACGCCGACCTACAGCACCTGTGAAAGCACCTTTTTCATAGCCAAAAAGTTCTGCTTCAAGAAGTGATTCAGGAATAGCGGCACAATTTACTTTGACCATTGTTCTTTCTGCTCTGTCACTCCATCGATGTATTGAGTTAGCAAAAACTTCTTTTCCGGTTCCACTCTCTCCAAGTAAAAGAATAGTCGCAGAACTACGCGAAACCTGTTTAGCAGTTTCAATCACACGACGCATAATTTCACTCTTGCCGATTATGTCATCCCCGCCTTGAATCTCTTCCAGCAGTTTCCTCAGCTTTATATTCTCGGCCAACAGCATATGTTTTTCAAAAGCTTTGCGAACAGTATTCAGAGTTATGGCTTTGGTAAAAGGTTTCTCGATAAAATCATAAGCCCCCTCTTTCATCGCCTCAACTGCAGTTTCAACTGTTCCATGCCCAGTCACAATCACAACTTCAGTAGCTGGAGAAACAACCTTGGCAGCTTTGAGAAGTTCAACGCCACCCATTCTTGGCATCATCAGGTCAGTTAAAACAACAGGTATGTCATTGTCACGCAGAACTTCAATAGCCTCTTCACCATCACCAGCAGTCAGAACATTGTAGTCTGAGCGTTGCAAGAGACGCGAAAGAGCCTGACACAATTCAGGTTCATCATCGACAACTAAAATGGTTGGATTATTATTCAACGAGTCCACAAAGCCTCCAACAGGTTAAAGAGTTCCTGTTGAGACAATATGTCTCATTATTGACAATATGTCAAGTTTCATATACAATTTGTCAAATCAGCGGCCCAAACAGTCGCCTTTTGTGTGCTGATTTAAGTAGACTCTCCCGGAATTGAGGCGCAGCAATCTCTGCCAACGATTTTGCTCTATCCCTTACACATTTCCCATGGAGCTGTGCAACTCCATACTCAGTAACAACATAATGGACATCTGCTCTGCTAGTAACTACACCAGAACCTTCATTTAGCATCGGGACGATTCTGGAAACTTCCCCACCGACAGCAGTTGCAGGCATTGCAGTAATCGGAATTCCACCCTTACTCATTGCAGCTCCACGCATAAAATCGACCTGACCACCAAAGCCGGAGTAGATATACGCGCCAATACTGTCAGCACAGACTTGGCCAGTCATATCGACTTGTAGCGCTGAATTGATTGCGACCATGTTGTCGTTGCGGGCAATATTGAAAGGATCGTTGACATAATCTGAAGGATGAAACTCAATCAAAGCATTGTCGTGGATATAATCGTAAAGTTTTTCACTACCGATAGTAAAACCGGCAATGATTTTCCCGGGATGAAAAGTTTTCCTGTCGCCAGTAACAACTCCCCTGTCCATCAACTCCAGAAGGCCATCGCTGAACATTTCAGTATGGATACCAATGTCTTTTCTATCGTGTAGAAAGTCCAGCACTGCGTCAGGGATACCACCTATGCCAAGTTGCAGACAGGCGCCGTCATCAATAAGCCCGGCAACATGTTTACCGATTGTTTTTTCAATATCGGTCAGAGAGCCAGGCGAATATGTATCCAAAGGCCGGTCGACTTCAATACAAGCATCCAGTTTGGAGATATGTATAAAGCCGTTGCCCAAGGTTCTTGGCATCCTGCGATTTACTTCAGCAATAATTTTTGTCGATGCCAAGGCAGCAGGTCTGGTTATACCAACTTCAATACCGAAGCTGCAAAATCCATGTTCATCAGGTGGAGAAACTTGAACCAGAGCAACGTCGGGCTTGATCTCTGTTCTTAACAGTTCCGGCATCTGGTGCAAATGAATTGGCACATAATCAGCTCTACCCTCATTGACTGCACTGCGGACATTGTGACCTACAAACAGTGCTTTGCAGCGAAAATGCCCTTCCATATCAGGGTTGACATAATTAGCCTGACCAACAGTCATAATGTGAATTACTTCAACATTGGTCAATTCCTCAGCCCTGGAAACAAGTGCATCAATAAGGTCATGCGGCACAGCACAACCTGCACCAAAATAAACTCTCTGTTCCGATTTGATATCAGCAACAGCCTCTTGTGCTGTTACTATCTTGGCGCGATACTCTTTTTTCCACCCCATGCCGAGCCTCCGATAAAAAAAATACGCCCCAAGCCGATTGGGCCTGGGGCGCTAACTCAAATGACAGTCCCCGTTATGACCCGTTTTTTACGAAATCATAGCCACGTTGTAAGGCGGCAAGGTTCATGTCGATCAGATTTTTCTTCTTCACAACTACCTTTAAAGTCTCGGAAACGAAGTCCAGACTGTAAGCATCGGTTGCAGCAATCATTGCACCAAGCATTACAACATTGGCAACCTTTGGGGTACCAACTTCGTCAGCGATTTCTGTTGCCGGAATCATGACTACATCAAGTCTGTCTGTATCAGGTGTTTTATCTACAATACCTGAGTCAACCAGAATAACTCCGCCATCGACAACATCTTTTTCGAACATTTCCAAAGAAGGCAGGTTCATAGCAACCATTACATTTGGTCGTTCCACAAGTGGAGTACCAATGCGCTTGTTTGAAACATTCACACTACAGTTTGCAGTTCCGCCACGCATTTCCGGACCATATGCTGGAATCCAGCTTACATTATGATCGGCGCGCATGCCGATTTGAGCCAGGAACAGACCCATAGTCAATATTCCCTGCCCACCAAAACCGGCAAACTTGCAGAAAAGGTCTTTCTTCAAGTCAACAGGAGCAACATCTGCTTCAGCGTTTACACCAAAATATTTATTCAGTTCAGCAGGAACGAATGGCTTGACATCTCGATACCAACCATCCTCACGTTCGCTGGACTCATCTTTATAAACGCCAAGAGGGAATGCTTCAATCATTTGATCTGTCAACCAATCGCGTGCATCTGGACTATCCATCTTCCAGCCTGTAGGACAGACTGACAGGATTTCTACAAAACTGTAGCCACGATTTTCAACCTGGTTTTTCAGAGCCTTACGAATAGCTTTACGAGCTTTCATAATGTGCTTTGAATTACCAATAGCCACACGTTCTACATAAGTAGCTGCCGGCAAAGTTGAAATAATTTCAGCCATTTTGATTGGGTTCCCATGCTCTGACTCAACACGGCCTCTAGGAGTAGTGGCAGTCTTTTGTTCAATCAGAGTTGTTGGTGCCATCTGGCCACCAGTCATTCCGTAGATCGCATTGTTGACAAAGAACACAGTGATGTTCTCGCCACGATTTGCAGCATGGAGTGTTTCCGCTGTACCGATTGCAGCAAGGTCACCATCACCCTGATAAGAGATAACTACTGAGTCAGGGTTTGCTCTTTTGATTCCGGTAGCAACTGCAGGAGCGCGACCGTGAGCAGCCTGGAAATTACCACAATCAAAGTAGTAGTAACCAAAAACTGAACAGCCAACAGGTGAAACAAAGACAGTTTTATCATTGATACCAAGGTCATCCATTGCTTCAGCAATCATTTTGTGAACATTACCATGTCCGCAACCTGGGCAGTAGTGAGTAGTCTCTTTATGTGGGCCACCTTTGCGTTCAAACACATTATAAAAAGCGGTAGCTTTTGTTGTGGTTTTCATCGCACGCCTCCATCGCTAATAGGCTTGCCATTCATAATTTCTTCATACCTTTGGATAAGTTCTTCGCCACCAGGGACGACGCCACCACATCGACCATAAAGCTCAACTGGGCATTTGCCATTTACAGCCAGCTTCACATCTTCAATCATCTGGCCTGTACTCAACTCAACTGACAGAAACTTTTTAGTTCCATCAGCAGCAAGCTCAGCAAGTTTTTCCGATGGGAATGGCCACAGAGTAATTGGTCTCAAGAGACCAACCTTAAGTCCAAGCTCGCGAGCTTGATCAATGGTTGAATACACAACTCTGGAAGTGATTCCATAAGCTACAACAACCAGGTCTGCATCTTCAGTTTTATAATCTTCAAACAGGACTTCACTTTCCTGAATCTCAAGATACTTTTTGTGAAGTTTGAAATTATGAGCTTCAAGATCTTCAGGCTCAAGTACGATTGAGCTAACCAGGTTTTTGTGAGTTTCAGCATCGCCTCTGACACACCAGTCAGAGTGATCAAATGGAATTTCTTTAGCTTCAGGAACTTCAACAGGTTCCATCATCTGACCAATAAAGCCATCGGCAAGAATGCAAGCAGGATTACGCCACTTATCTGCAAGATCAAACGCCTTGGAAGTTAAGTCGCACATTTCCTGAGCACAGTTTGGAGCCAGAGTAATCAATCTGTAATTACCGTGCCCACCACCTTTAACAACCTGGAAGTAATCTGCCTGTTCAGGAGCAATATTACCAAGTCCCGGGCCACCACGCTGAATATTCACAACTACACATGGTAGTTCAGCGCCTGCAAGATAACTCATGCCTTCCTGCTTAAGTGAAAAGCCAGGGCTTGAAGATGCAGTCATGGTTCTGATTCCCATGCCGGCAGTTCCATAGACCATGTTTATTGCTGCAACTTCACTCTCGGCCTGGATAAATGTTCCGCCAAGGGCTGGGAAGTGCAGAGATGCTGCGTGGGCAATTTCACTTGCAGGTGTAATTGGATAACCATAGTAAGCACGGCATCCAGCCTGCAGGGCTCCGACGACAATTGCGTCGTTACCTTTCATAAATTGTCTGCTCATTTCAGACTCCTGCGTTTTGGTTATGGTTTAAAAACTTTAATTGCTGCCGGTTCAGGGCAAGCATAAAAACAGAGCGTGCAACCAGTACAGTCAGCACCCACATAATAAGCTGGATGATAACTTGAACTGTTCAGCTGATCACTGATAGCAATTACACCTTTAGGACAAACGTCGATACATAGTTTACAACCCTTGCACAGCTCGCCTGTGATTTCAATAAATGGGCTGTCTTTTTTGACGGTGGTATCCAAATCCGCCTCCTGAATTGTGTGATTTAGTTCGTTCGAACCTGTATAAGATAGTCAACAGAATACCAAAGGTGAAAAGAGAAATTCATATTTTTATTCCGTGTCAAGTAGCAAGTTGCTTGACCAAATGCTATATAATTGCATAGCATTGAAGATGCTTTACTACTTGAATCACTTTGAAAGGTGTCGGCATGTCAGACGGATTCCAGGACAAACTTGCACAGCTTGAAAAACTAAGGGCAAAAGCTCACTTGGGTGGCGGCCAAAAACGGATCGACAAGATTCATGAAAATGGTCGATTAACTGCTCGAGAACGCGTTCATCTGTTGCTTGATGAAGGTTCCTTCATGGAAACCGGAGTTTTTGTTACCCATCGTGAAGAATCAATTGATGGCAATAAACCTGTTGGTGATGGTGTTATCACTGGTGTGGGAACTGTTGATGGCAGGCAGATATATGTTTTTGCACAGGATTTTACAGTATTTGGTGGATCGATGAGTGAGTCAAATGCTCTAAAAATCTGTCGACTAATGGATCAAGCACTTGAGACTGGGTGCCCGGTTATCGGGTTGAATGACAGTGGTGGAGCACGCATCCAGGAAGGTGTAAAGTCTCTGGCAGGGTATGCAGAAATTTTCTGGCGCAACACAATGGCATCGGGAGTAATTCCTCAGATTTCAGGTATCCTTGGACCTTGCGCTGGCGGAGCAGTTTACTCCCCCGCAATCACAGATTTCACTCTGATGGTTGACCAGACAAGCTATCTTTTTGTAACAGGACCTAATGTCATTAAAATGGTCACTGGCGAAGAAGTTACTTTTGAAGAACTTGGTGGAGCCAGTACTCATTCAACTAAAAGTGGCGTTGCTCACATGATGGCCAACAGTGATCAGGATTGTATGCTTCTGATTCGCAGACTTCTTGGTTACTTACCGCAGAACAATCTTGAGCTACCGCCTGTCAGATCAACCAAAGATTTACCTGATCGCATTGAAGAAAAACTTAACTTTGTAATTCCTGATGATCCTAAAAAACCTTATGACATGCATGATGTAATCGGCTTGACCGTTGACGAAGGTGAATTCCTGGAAATTCAGCCAAAATACGCCATGAATATTATTTGTGGCTTTGCACGACTTGATGGAATGCCTGTCGGGATTATAGCCAACCAGCCAAAAGTCAACGCCGGGGTTCTGGATATTCAATCATCTGAAAAAGCTGCTCGATTTATCCGCACTTGTGATTGTTTCAATGTCCCACTTGTAACTTTTGAAGATGTACCCGGATTCCTGCCAGGAACTGACCAGGAATTCAACGGCATAATCAAGCATGGTGCAAAACTGTTGTACGCATACTGTGAAGCGACAGTACCAAAACTGACTGTGATTACTCGTAAAGCTTATGGCGGCGCCTATGATGTTATGAGTAGTAAGCACATTCGTGGTGATTGGAATGTTGCGTGGCCATCGGCAGAGCTTGCTGTAATGGGTCCTGAAGGTGCTGTAAATATTTTGTACCGTGAGAAACTGGGTCGGTCTGAAAATCCTGATGAACTTCGCACAGAACTTGTTGATGATTATACCGAGAGATTTGCAAACCCATATGTAGCTGCAGGCCTTGGATATATTGATGATGTCATAGAGCCATCGCACACTCGTAAACTGCTGATTAAAACCCTGCATAATCTAAAAAACAAGAAACAGGAATTGCCACCGAAAAAACATGGCAATATTCCTTTGTAGGAGCAGATATGAGTAAGAAAATAACAAAGGTTCTGATAGCTAATCGTGGGGAAATTGCAGTTCGAGTTATACTGGCAGTAAAAGAGCTGGGACTTGAATCTGTTGCAATATATTCAGAACCAGACAGAACAGCATTACATGTCATGCTTGCCGACGAAGCTTATCCGATTGGGCCAGCTGCTGCATCGGAAAGCTACCTTGTAATTGATAACATCATCTCTGCTGCCAAGAAATCTGGTGCAAACGCAATCCACCCCGGCTACGGATTTATGAGTGAAAATGCTGAGTTTTCTGATCGATGCAAAGCTGAAGGAATTATTTTCATCGGCCCTGAAGCAGAATCGATTCGCTCTATGGGTGACAAACTTTCTGCCCGTGCATTGATGATTAAAGCCGGAGTCCCTGTTATTCCAGGGAGCGAAGGTGCAATTAGTGACCCTGACCTTGCAATCAAGGAAGCAGCAAAAATTGGCTACCCGGTTCTGCTGAAAGCATCAGCAGGTGGTGGCGGAAAAGGGATGCGAGTTGTCCGTAATGAAGAAGACATCGCCTCTGCCCTGCGACAGACAATGGGCGAAGCAAAGTCAGCCTTTGGCAACGATGCAGTTTTCATTGAACGATACATTGAGAATCCAAAACATATTGAAGTTCAAGTTCTTGGCGATGGCAAAGGAAATGCCATTCACCTGTTTGAGCGTGAATGTTCTGTGCAGCGCAGGCATCAGAAAGTGATTGAAGAATCCCCTTCCCCAAGCCTGACTCCTGAACTTCGTAAAGAGATTTGTGAATCTGCAGTTCAGACTGCTAAAGCAGTAAATTATATAGGCGCAGGAACAGTCGAATTTATTTTGAGCGACAAGGGTGAATTCTTTTTCCTGGAGATGAATACTCGCCTGCAAGTAGAACATCCAATTACCGAGATGGTAACTGGCACTGACCTGGTTAGAGCACAAATTGCCATATCGCAAGGTGATGGAATCCCTTATAAACAGGAGCAGTTGCATCAACACGGCTGTGCTATTGAGTTCCGTGTTTATGCTGAAGACCCAGCCAAAGACTTCATCCCAAGTATTGGCAGAATTACCACATATAATCCGCCATCTGGGCCCGGAGTCAGACTGGACACTGGTGTTTACCAGGGGTTTGATGTTCCGATTTACTATGACCCACTGCTGGCAAAACTGATTGTATGGGGTGAAGACAGAACACAGGCAATTGCCAGAGGAAAAAGAGCTTTGCAGCAATTCATTCTGCACGGCCCTGGACACAACCTTTCATTTCACTCCTGGGCAATGAACCAGCCCAAGTTTGTTGATGGCTCTTATACAACAAACTTTATCTATGAAGAATTTGATTCCTCAAATTATCTGGCTCCTTTGTCGGAAAGACAGACTGATGCCTTGCTGGCAGCTGCCACCCTGTTTGAAGAATCGCGGCGAGTGACATCGATTCCCAAATGCAAACCTGAGACACAGAACAACTGGCGGCAGAATGCACTGCGCAAAATGACCGGCAATAAGTAGGAGATAAATATGTGGCTGAAGAAAAAATATATCC
Organism: bacterium; assembly: GCA_024229695.1. GTDB lineage: Bacteria > Krumholzibacteriota > Krumholzibacteriia > LZORAL124-64-63 > LZORAL124-64-63 > JABIBH01. Next base: position 3,715 of record JAAESD010000357.1, on the reverse strand, counting down.
TCAACATTGCAGGTGAGCAATTCACTACCACACTTGCGCGCGATGGCGATAAAGTTGCATTGCAGGTTGAAGATGGAGAGCTGAAAGAAATCGATGCTGAAATTTTGCATGGCGGTGGAGCGCTGTCGCTTCGTATTGACGGCAAAATGCATCTGGTCGATTTAACATCTCGCGATGCTGCAAGTACAGTTGCTGCTAGTGTTGACGGTAAGTCTGTTGATTTGACAGTGATGGATGAGTTAAAAGCTTTGGCTCTGGAGTCTGCCGGCGAGCTGGCTGGCAGTGGAACGGTCAATGCTGAAATTCCTGGAGTTGTAATTGAAATTTCAGTTTCTGAAGGTCAGGAAGTTACTGAAGGCGACCCGCTTCTGATTCTCGAGGCAATGAAAATGCAAAATGAAATAAGTGCACCAATAACTGGAAAAGTTACCAAGGTTCTAGTAGCTGCAGGTGATTCAGTTGCAACTGATGAACTGCTGATCGAAATAGAAGCTGCTGAATAAAATTCGGGCCCGGCTTTCAACAGTCGGGCCCTTTTTGTGTCTACTTCAACTGGTCTGGATTGAGACCTTTTAATTCATCGATTACAAAAATACCATTCTTGCGAATCAGAACATCATCGAAATAAATCTCGCCTCCGCCCCATTCTTCAGTCTGAATCATAACAAGATCCCAGTGAACAGCAGAATTATTGCCGTTGTGAGTTCCGTCATAAGCCTGACCTGGAGTAAGGTGGAATGAACCCATGATTTTCTCATCGAACAAGGTGTCCAACATAGGCTCGGTAATGTAAGGATTTACACCGATTGCAAACTCGCCAAAGAATCTTGAGCCTTCATCAGTATCCAGAATATCGTTCAGCTTTTCATCTTCACCAGCGCAAGTGGCCTTGATGATTTTTCCATTTTCAATTTCAAACCTGATATCACGGAACAGAGTGCTTCTGTGAACTGAGGCAGCATTGTAACTGATAACTCCGTTGATTGAATCTTTGACAGGGCAAGAATACACTTCACCATCGGGAACATTGCGATGACCATCACATTTAACTGCGCCAATATCCTTGATACTGAAAGTCAGATCAGTGCCTGGCCCCTTGATGTGAACCTTGTCGGTTTTTTTCATTAAGTCTACCAACGGATCCATTGCAACGCTCATCTTGGCGTAATCAAAGTTACAAACCTGATAGTAGAACTCTTCGAGTTGTTCAGTTGGTTTTTCTGCCTGAATAGCCATACTTGAATTCGGGTATCGCAGTACGACCCATTTCTTTTCTGCTACACGAATAGAGTGCACTTCATCCCAGTATGCTTTGCTGTACCACTTGTTACGGTCTGCATCTACATCTTTGTGGTCATAAGGATTGCTGCTACCGCGAATAGCAATGTAACAATCGGAATCCTGCATCATTTTCTTATGAAATTCGGCCCAGCGCTCAAACTGTTTTTCGTTCGCATTTTTCACAAATGGACGACTAACGTCTTCATCGTTGTAGTACCAGAAAGGTACGCCGCCAGCTTCTGTTGCGGCACGAACCAGCTCTTTGCCCAGCTCCAGAGTTTCGAGCCCTTTAAGTTCTATATATACTACTTCGCCAGGTTGGACATCGACGCTGTAGTTGACCAACTGATTTGCCAGTTGAGCGTGTCTTGGGTCTTTCATCTAGTGCTCCTTAATTCTTGAGTATTGATTATGAACCTGTACAAGGTACTATGTATTATTATATATTGCCAGCGTCACTAACAGGAGGATTGTCGTGACTAACTTTGAATTACCAAAAGGTATGGCTGGTTTTGTCGATCATATCGGGATTGCAGTTGTCAACCTTGATGAATCAGTAAAACTGTATAGAGATTTGCTTGGGCTTACACTGGAGTCGATTGAAACTGTTGAGCGCGAACAGGTCAAGGTCGCGATGCTCAAACTTGATAACAGCGGTGGCTGCGGGCACCTGGAATTACTTGAGCCTATGAGCCCGGAATCAAACATTGGTAAGTTTATCGAGAAAAAAGGTGCAGGAATGCACCACATCGCTTTCAGAGCAGAAAACATCAGTGATGCAATAGCTGCGTGCAAAGATGCCGGCCTGAAAATGCTTTCAGAAGAGCCTATGTCTGGCGCACACGGTAAAAAAGTAGTTTTTGCACATCCTAAAACTACAGGCGGAGTACTGGTCGAAATCTGTGCTATTTAATCCTCGATTGTGAACAGGCCAGTTTCTATACTGTCCATCGTGCCACGGATTAGTTCCAGCTCAGGTTCGCCATCCCAGTTCAAATATGCAGGTGCACATCCGGCTGCAAACATCAGCCCATGATGGCTTGCATCCTGGCCACCAACCCATAAAACAACAGGATTATTTTCTGCACAACCTTTCACCCGGTCAGTGCTGAACAAGCCTTCAGGGCTGAGACTGAATCTCACATTCTTTGCACCCTCAGGCAGAAGAATCTGCCAGTGAGCCAGTTGAGGGCTTTGGGTAACTGTAATATCTGGGAACAACCCTACCATACATCTGCCATCTTCTTTGGCGACATTGAGCTGTGCTTCCTTGGGCAAATTCTGAGAGATGATTTTGCCTTCTGAACCCTCAAACTGGAGCTGGAGTTCATAACCACCACAAGTCAGAATTCTGGATTTATTGTATGACAATTCAGAAATGTCAGTCAGTGTTGCATAAACATCAACAAGCACTCCCATGCCTTTGACCGATTCCACTTCGGCAACACGAACTACTTTATCCGATTCGAAAGACAGAATCACTGTGCCGTTGTGGCCAGCCCAGTCAGTGGCCGATACAGATGTAGCAATCAGCAGCAATACTATAAATAATTTTTTCATGGCTCTACCCTTCCTGATCATCTTGTTGTAGTGAAGTGACAAAGTCACGTACTTCAGTTTCTGTTTTCTCAAGTTTTTCTCGACACTGTTCAATCAGCTTGACAGCTTTTTTAACTTCTATAGAGAGATCATCGATATCAATTTCATCATTTTCAAGTTTGGTTATTATCTCTTCAACTTCGAGAACTGCTTCACTGAAACCTGTTTTTGATTTTGCCATCGGTTACCCCTTTTTCTGTATAGACTCAACGGTACTGCTTGTTGTTCCATCGCGGAATCTTGTGAGCAGCTTGTCGCCTTTTTTCAAATCTTTCATTCCACAAATAACTCGGCCATCAGAGTTAGTTGTTATTGTATATCCTCTTGCCAGTAATCTGGCAGGGTCCAGCAATTGAACTTTAACTGCCAGATGCTGTATCTGTTCCTTTTTACTTTCAGCTGCCCTTACGGCCAGTCGCGGCAACTGCTTTACCAGACTGTTCACTTGATCCTGTTTTGAAGTCAACAACCTTTTTGTTGCACTCTGTAACCTTTTTGGACGTTGGGACTGTAACAGTTGAGCTGAATCTAGTCTGCCTTGAGTTTTTGCAAGTAATTGCGTCATCAAATTAGAGAGTTTCAGTTCCTGTTTATGTAGTTTGTTTTCAACCACCGGCTGCAAATTTGCTGCCAGTTGCCTGGTCTGCAAATCAGCTGTTTCCAGTTTATCATCAACAACAACTAACAGCTGATTGATTGCATCATTTAATCGTTGATCAGCTTCATCGATCAGATCCACCAGATGTTCTGCAGCAGCTGTGGGAGTTTTACACGATGTATTTGCTACTGCATCGGCAATTGATGTATCGATTTCATGGCCAATCGCCGTTAAAAC